>JBCCZW010000458.1:0-4174 GCA_039186805.1 Verrucomicrobiota bacterium | reverse complement strand
GCGTTGAAGCCAGCCGCCACATGGCCATCCACCCGCACGCTGAAAAAGTGCCTTTGCACCAACCAAGACATCTGCTCGATAACGAACTTGCCCCAAGGCGTGAAGTCAGCCGCGTTTTCCACGAAAAACGGGTGAGCATCCCGATCGTACAAAGTAACCCGCAAACCATCGCTGGTGGTTTCAATTTCAACTGGATCGTCCGACGGATTGACGTTATCGATATTCAGCAAACGCATGAACTCCTGAGCCATATCGTGGAGCACCTTAATATCGTCGATGTTCGCCTTACCCTTCCTCTGACCTTCGGTGCTTTGGCCTGAAGCGCTATCGTTCTTGATGACGCCCATCGAGTTATCCATCGGCGTATTGTAAGGATCCTGGAAATACTGAGCCAACTCCTTCCGCATCTCGGTATCCTGCGAAGTAAGCCACAAAACCATGAACAGGGCCATCATCGCCGTCACGAAGTCAGCATAAGCTACCTTCCAAGCTCCCCCATGGTGTGTATTATTCTGCGACATACTTAAAACTGTCTCCTGTCTCCCGACCCCTGACTCCTGATCTTATCCGCTAGAGGCAGACTTCAAAATGTTTTCCAGATCATCCGCCCCCGGAACCAATCCAGCCTCCAAACTGCGGCGAGCCAACTCAACCGCCATGATAGGAGCCAATCCGCGAGCGAATGCGCCGATCGCGCGAGACATACAGATGTAATAGCTTTCCTCGGCCTCGTTGTTGAACTCGACCAGATTACAAAGCGGATTGATGAAGCCATAGGCCCCGAAGATTCCAAAGAAAGTACCTGAGAGAGCGGCTCCAATCATATAACCGATCGTCATCACATCCTGGTCCAGGGCGGTCATCGTGAGCATGATACCCATAACCGCCGCGACAATTCCGATACCTGGCAGGGAGTCGCCAATCAAGTGAAGCACATTCACCGGTCCATGAGCGGCATGCTTCTTTGCATCAATCTCCGCCTTCAGCAAAGGCTCTAGTTGGTCCGGCTTGATCTTGCCGTCGATGATCGGTCTCAGCGCCGAACACATGAAAGTGAGCTTCTCCTCATCCCCGAGGAAATTGGGGTAGTTCTGAAAAATCGAGCTGGATTCGGGAGAGCTCACATGCTCATCCAAAGCCAAAAGCCCATTTCTCCTGCCGAGCATAAACAGCTCGTACATGATCTTCATCAGATCCAAGTAGTCATCTTTGCCAGGACCCCCGCCCTTCAAGCAGCCGAGGCATGCTTTAATCGTGTGAATGAGTACGTCTTTCGGAGCCGCGATCAACGCCACCCCGAGCGTAATGCCTCCAATCGAAACGAATTCCGCCGGGTGCCAAAACAATCCAAGGTTTCCACCCGCCATGAACAAGGCAGTGATGGCGGCCCCCAAGCAAACTACAAATCCGATGATAGCAAACATAACTGGATTCCTTAATCGGACGGAATCCCGAGTACTTTACTCAGTTTGTGGAGGAATTTACTTATGCATCACCGTGGTGATGTAGCTACGCAAACTGATGATCGCCTGGGAGTGAATCTGGCAAATGCGAGACTCGGTCAAGCTGAACACCTCAGCGATTTCCGCCAATCGCATGTCCTGGAAGTAATACATAGCCAACACCTTGCGTGGCACTTCCGGCAATTGATTGATGCGTTCCGCCACCAACTGAGTCAACTCGTCCTTCTCCATCTTGGAAGTCACCGGTACGATACCTTCGTCTGGAATGACTTCGTTGAGATCGGTCGTGTCGCCATCGTCCCCGCCAACGGGCGAAGAGTTGTCGAGCGGCAAAAAGCTAATTGGGCGAACCTCCGCCATAAGCTGATCATACTCCTTATGAGTGAGACCGAGCTCCTTGCGGATTTCCTCCTCCTTCGCGGGTCGGCCGAGCTTTTGCTCAAGCTCTTCGATCGTCGCGCGGAGTTTCTTAAAATTGGTACGAGCGTTCCGGGGCATCCAGTCCATGCGACGCAATTCGTCGAGGATCGCGCCGCGGATACGCATAGCGGCATAGGAGCCGAAAGACTTCTTCTGAGCCGGATCGTACTTTTTCAAAGCATTGATCAGGCCGGTGATGCCTACGCTATTGAGGTCCTGCTCGTCGATGTGAGGAGGGAGATTGATCTTAATGCGAGCCACAATGGATCGCACGAGGGGAAGATAAGTGTCGAAGAGCTCTTTCTGTTGAACCGGCGGTTTCGAGGATTCGTCGTTCTTTTCGTAAGCTTTCGCCACTTTGGCCGTGGCCGCGGAAGACTTTGCTGCAGAAGAAGAAGCCGATGTTCTGCTCTTAGCGAGTGTATCGTTCATGGTATCGTGTTACATTAGACGGGTTTTGCGACTGACTCTTTAGTCGCATCTTTGTGTTTGCGCTCTTCAGCCTCAGCCATTGCCGCAATAGCCGCCTGTTGCTTCTCCATGAGCATCTGTTTTACATTCCTTATCCAAATGAGTCCCACCCACCTAAAAAGCAGCCCCGCGCCGATGCTTCCGACGCTCGCCTGAAACAAGGCGGTCATCGGTGACTTTCCTACCGAAAACGCTATCGCGTAAACAGTTACGAAGCCCAGCAAACCTCCTAGCAGCAGAGAAAACTTCATGCTTCAACCGCCTCCTTGGCTCCTGGACGCGCCCCTAAACCCTCTCGGGAGATGCCGCTATAATCGCGACTTTGCGGGAAAGTCTTCTCCAGCAAGTAGCTGAAGGCGTCCGTCGTGTAGTCTCCAGCCGGGTTCGATCCGCGACTGAAAAATAAAGGTAAAACATTTCCGTTCAGCACGAACTTCCACAATTTACCCGCGCGACGAGTTTCATCTAGGTGAGTAAATACCACGCGAGTCGCGCCGATGCGCTCCCCGGCCATCAAGGCTTCCGCGATCATTTCAGATTCGTAAGCCGCATTGATGACTAAGATTCGGTCCTCCACATCCAATTCGTCTAAAGCCCCTTTGCAATCCGCGACAGATCGCGGGTCGCTGAAGTTCACTCCCGGCATATCTATGAACAAGGGTCGTTCGTCGGAAACACCCTCCACTTCTTCCGCGTCGCGAAAAAGCGGGGCATTCATAATTTCGCAAAAAGCTTCCAAACCATCCGAAGGATTCGGCACGTCAGAGTCTATCTTCAAAACCATCGGCTCCAAACCACTCATGAATACATCGGCCGATAGCTGCTTGCATAGGGCCGAAGTCTTGCCCGCGCCGCAACTGCCGATAAACGCCCGAGTGCTTCCTAAAGCGATATCCTTCGTATTCGGAAAGTTGTTACGTAGCCAATCGCAAATACGTCCGTAGAGCTCCATCGCCGGCATGTCGCCGATTTCGTTGAAATCCAAATCATAGCGAATCCGCTCGATCAAGGAACGATCGAAGCCGACCGCCTCGAGCATCGAAACCGCCCGTTGCACATGGTCCTTCGTTCCCCTCTTCACAGGATTGGCCGCTGAACCGATGGGGGCCGTTTCCGCCGCAGGGGTCTTCGTTTCGAAATCCGAAAAATAGTTTTTAGCGGGTTGCGGCTTCCGCGTCGCCGCAGCCGCCGTCTTGCCGTACATATCGCTGACCGCATTGCCGGCCTTTGCTTGAGTAGCGGCTTCCGCAATCTTCTCTTCTTTCTTTGCCTCGTCCGCCGACTTTGAGGGAAGAGTCGCTTCCTCCGCTTCCGGTTGAGGAGGCGTCTTACTTTCGGCTTTCGGAGCCTTTGTCTCCGCCTTCTGCAAAAGAGAGCGCGGCACTTCCACGATGACCTCCAACCGAGGCTTCGAGATCAATCGCTTCAACCCGCCTGCTTCCGCTTGATTGACGCTCAACACGCGAGCCGCCTCCCCGAACTTGTCCTTGATGGTCTTCACAGCCTCGTCAGCGGTGTTCGCCACGATCTTAATCTGCGCCGCTTTCGAATTAGTCTGATCTGTCTGAGGAGTTTCCATAAGAGAAATTTTTGCCTAGGGTTAGTTGCTTGCCGGTACCGTTCCTGCCGTCTCCGCGCTCACGCCGGCCGCAGCTCCCTGACCCATCATATTCTGCAACGCGAAATCCGGGAAAACGATGATCGCGTGGTTCTGAATCTCCGTCGCCGACGGCATCTCCTGATAGCTGAGGATGTTCAGCTTAGGCAGGGAAGGCTCGAAGAAGCGCTTGAAGGGCAAGCGAATCTCCGCGGCGGTAACT
>JBCCZW010000457.1:0-4177 GCA_039186805.1 Verrucomicrobiota bacterium | reverse complement strand
TCGAGCGCGATGGGGAACATGTCTTGGCGACCCAGGAAGAGGCAGTCTGACATGTCCTTATATTTCTCGGCGATTTTGAGGATGGCGTCGTTTTGCTTTATCGCTTCGGCAACCAGTTCCGGGGCCGATTTGAGGGCGTCCGCGTATTCGACCCCGTCCTGGTAGCTCATGTCTCGCAAGCGGCCCAGGTAGAGGGCGAGCATGGAGAGAATCATGAGTTGAGAAGTAAATGCTTTAGTGGAGGCGACGCCGATTTCGGGGCCGGCGTGTTGGTAGATGCCGCCGTCTGCTTCGCGCGCGATGGTGGAGCCGACACTGTTATTGATGGCGAGGGTCTTGTAGCCTTTACGTTTCGATTCTCGGAGGGCGGCGAGCGTATCTATCGTTTCTCCGGATTGGCTAATGACGAGGACGAGAGTGTTCTTGTCGAGCGGGGCGTTGCGATAGCGGAATTCGGACGCGTATTCGACCTCCACTGGAATGCGGGCATATCGCTCGATTAGGTACTCTCCCACAAGGCAGGCATGCCAGGCGGTGCCGCAGGCGCAGAGAAGGATGCGATCGACTTGGCGAAGCTCTTGAGCAGAGACGTTTAGGCCTCCGAATTTTGCGGTGCTCTTGTCGTCGGAGAAACGGCCGCGCATGGCGTTTTCGAGAGCCATAGGCTGCTCGAAGATCTCCTTGATCATGAAGTGGGGATGTTCGCCAAGCTCGCTTTCTGCGATTTCCCAATCGATCTGCTTGATCTCGGGTTCGAGGGATTGGTCCTCGTTATTAAATAGGTTGAGCTGCCCATCTTTGAGACTGACCACTTCGCCATCGTTGAGGTAGACGACGTTGCTGGTGCGGCTGACGAGGGCGGATACATCAGAGGCGATCAGGAATTCATCTGCGCCCACTCCGACGATGAGGGGCGAGCCTTTGCGGGCGCCGACGAGTTCGTTTGGTTTGTCTGCGCAGAGGACCGCAATTCCGTAGGTCCCTTCGATATGGTCGAGGGAGCGACGGACCGCATCTACTAATCGGCTATCTGAGTCTTCCGCTTCTTTTTCGTAGTGGTAGGCGATTAAGTTGCAAAAGACCTCGGTGTCGGTTTCCGAGGAGAAGGTGTAGCCCTTGGTTTCGAGGAACTTGCGGATCGAGTTGTAGTTCTCGATGACTCCGTTGTGAACGAGGGAGATTTTTCCGTCTGAGCTGGTGTGCGGGTGGGCGTTCGCTTCGGTCACTCCGCCGTGGGTGGCCCAGCGAGTATGGCAGATCCCAATGTTTCCGCCCATGCCGTTGTTGAGCGCGCGGCGAGAGAGCTCCGCGACGCGGCCTTTCTGACGTTTTGTTTTGAGGCCCTCTTTTCCGATAACGGCGACTCAGGCTGAGTCGTAACCTCGGTATTCAAGGCGCTTAAGACCTTCTAAAAGAATGGGCGTTGCTTCGCGTTGGCCGATGTATCCGACGATTCCACACATAGTTACTAGGGCGTTGGTTTATAGCGTTTGAGTCGCTTAAAGTAATCTTCGATAACAGGTCTGAGGAAATTTAATGAGATCCGCAACGATTGGTTTTGGTTTCGTGTTAGAGCGTGCTTGCAGAGATTTCTGCGATAACTAAAGCTTTTTTACCTTAGCATTCTTCTATTTCTCGCTGATTTGCGAAAACCCGATTATGGAAGTTCTCAATTCGTTCCTCTATTCGATAGGCCTTTCCGGCCTTTTTTCCTCTAGAATATTCCTTCCTGCCTTCGTTACTGCGGTTTTTCTGAAGTATGGCAGTCAGTGGTCTTTCTTAACTGAAAAGATCGGTTTCCTAGCTGATATCGCCGAGCGGGCCCATGCCACGGATCATCCTATTTGGTTCACCAGCGGGCCGGTGGTTATTGGTTTGGGAGCTTTGGCTTTGGTGGAGTTTTTTGCGGAGAAGTCACCGGAGGTGCGAGAGGTGATGGACGAATTTTCAGCTTACGCCAAAGCGGGGGTTTCGGGTTTGACGACGATGGGATTTCTTAGCGCTGCGGATGCGGAATACGTGGATAGGCTGGTTCAGCAAGCGGGCGTTTTGGACATTTTACCGGCGGCGATTTCGGCTGGATTGACTTATCTAGGGGCTACCATTCGAGGTGGGATCCTGAGCTTGCTCTCGGAATCGGATCCAGACGACTCCCTGAAAATCAGGAGCTTCATTAGCTGGTTGGAGGATATCGGGATTCCGTTCGTTATTTTCTATTTGGTAGCGGCTCCGATAATTGGAGCTTTAGTTATTTGCGGTTTTTTCGGCGCCTTGCATTTTATCCGAGAGCGCAATGAGGCTAAGTTGGAGGAGGCTAAGGTTCCTTGCGTGAAGTGCGGTGAGCGTATTCACTCTTTCGCTACTGGCTGTCATCACTGTGGAGCGGAGGTCGAAAAGCCAAAGATCCTCGGCTTCTTGGGCGGCATTAAGGAAGAAACGGCGGGATCTAGGGAGGAGCAGCAGTTGCGTTTGATGCGTTTGAAGCGCTCGCCTCTTTCTGGAGAGCGTTTTGAGGGCAAGGGCGTTGAGCTGAAGTGCGAAGAGGATGGAACGACTGCGTTTAGCGATCCCAAGCTAACGGCGGCTTACATCGGCTCTGTCACAGAGAAGTTGCCGAAGGCACTGCTCATCTGCGTCGTCTTGGGCATCGTGCCGGTGATTGGATTGATAGTCGGCGTGATTTACTACCGATTGCGTTTAGTGGCTCCGTTTCGACGCTATCTGACCTTTGGTCGTAGTTTCCTAACGAAGTGGCTGCTTCGGTTGGCTTTGGTCGTTTTGGCGATCGCGCAGGTGAGTTTCGCGGGATTTTTAGCCGTGCCAGCGATGGCTCTGCTGAACTTTTGGTTTTACCGCTCGGCGTTTGTTTCCGCTTTGAAAAAGGCGGGATTGAATGCGGGTTAGAGGCAGGCGTCTATCGACGTCACTACGCTCGGTGGCTTACGTGGCCTCCTGAAAAGCTGGGGGATGAGTAGGCGTTGGCGACTCGTCTGATGAAACTCTCTTTGTCGGCTGGGTGCTGCGAGTCGGGATTGGATTCGTTTTCACTGGGGATGTGGAAGTAGGGGTTGGGGTTCTTTTGGTTGCCTTCTTGATTGGAGAACTGACCTTGATCGGAATCGCTTTCTTGGCTTTCGCCGATTTCGGGGATGATCGAATCTTCTTCAGACTCTGTTGGCTTGGGTGACTCTGCTTTTTCAGCTCCTAGATCTCGAAGGGCGTCGGCCTCCATTTTACTGGCTGCTGAGGCGACTTTCACGTCGGCTGAGGAAGGGTCGGCCGGGGCGAGAGCGGCTGCTCGGATTTGGCGAGCTTTGGAGATCGTTTCTTGGGGTGTGTTGCCCGGAGAAGTATCAATTTGGACGTGACCGCCCACGGCATAGGATTTTCCATCTGGTCCTAGCTGATAGACGTATTGAGGGCCGCCCATAGCGAGACTGCCGGCGGCGGCCATGTGAGCATTTTCGTGGGTACGGACTTCTTGGTCTCGCTTTTGTAGTTCGCGGACTTGTTGTTTCTCGTCCTCCGTTAGTTCATTGGGATCTGGTTTTTTCTCTTCGCGCTTTTGCGAGCGCTTTTGATTTATATCCAGAGTGAACTGTTTTTTGGGATCGTCTTCGCGTTTTTGTACGCTCGAGCCCTCTTCCATTTTCTTATAGGGAGAAAACGTGAAGTCGGCGGGAGAGACGTTGTTAACCGAGTCGATCATTGATGAGGAGGCACAGAGCGCCGTGAGGTCGGATCGACGTGTGAGTAGAGGAGTTTAGCTGCGGTGAGCGCTTTTACGGGTTGTTGACGAGAATGAGAGGCGAGGCCGGCAGCTAGAAGCAGCCGTTCCGAGAAGGTGGTGTTTTATTCACAAGCGACGCGCCATTGTCGGGTCTGGGTTGATGATTATCCCTCCAAAATCGCAAAACCCTCAGGCGTGTGGCCTGAGGGTTCAGTTTGGAATGGTGTTTTAGCAATGGAAAATGGACCCTTACCCCAATCCCTTTCCGTTTGCTTTACTTAGCCCGCCACCACGGGGAGGCAGCGGGCTAGTTTGATTTCTTATTTATTTCATCACTTGGGACCCCATCGCGGCGCGATAGAGCGACCCACCGTTGCGCTTGCGGTCCGGCAGGATCCGGTTGGCGCTTTGGCGAACTTCCATAACTCCCAGAGTAATGAGAGCCGC
>JBCCZW010000456.1:0-4211 GCA_039186805.1 Verrucomicrobiota bacterium | reverse complement strand
GCGAAGCCCCCAAGATCAAACGCCCAATACTCTTGTAACAAGCGGCAACATCCTCATCGCTAGAACTCTCCGACTTCGCTAGGTCCAGCAACAAAGCGCCGCCATCCCAATTGCGCCATACGGAAAGGACTCTAAGCACTGTCTTCCTCGTCGCTGCATCCCCCTTCACCCAAGCCTCCTTGAGAAAAGCGATCGCTTCCTGGGTAGGAGCAGAGTCTACCACTGCTAGCAAAGCTTCGTAGGCCTCACTGTCTTCCTTCGCTGCTTCAAATCCCCTCTCAAAAGCCGCCCAAGCCGCTGCCGGATCTCCGATCCGCAAAGACATACGCTTGATTGCCTTCTGAGCATCTCTGCGCAAACCGCCTTTCTCCCCCTCCTCCAGTATCAGATCGATCAATACCTGAAAGCTACTCGCATCTCCGATGTTCTCAAGCGTCTCCAAAGACGCCTCGCGAATATCGGTTACCGTCTCGTTGGCTGCGAACTCGTTAAGCAATGCAATGGCTCCCGGGCTATTTCGATAAGCCAAAACCGCAATAGCATTCAATCGTTCCTCTAGCTCAGCCTTCTTCGCCAAAGCAATCAACTCTCGGTCGATCTTCGAATCCTTGACTTTCCCCAGAGCGTAAGTGGCCGCTTCCCGCATCTCGCGAGACTTCGAATCGATCGCCTCCATCAAAGAATCCATACTGGCCGCGCTTCCAATACTACCAAGAGCTTCGACAGCTTGAAGCTTCAAGGTTTCGCTATCTGTATCCAACAAGCTGAGTACAAGTTTCTCGCTTTTCGAAGACTTCTTCGCCGAAGCAAGAGCCCCCGCCAAAGCGCTTTGCTCCGCAAGATCCATTTCGCCCAATCCAAGAACCGCGGCTTTTGCAACGACCGCCTTCTTGGAAAGCAATGCCGCCCGAACTACCGCTTCCTTGACGGGCAAATCGCCACTCGCCAATAAATCTCTAACGATGGCCGCCGACTTTCTCGGATTCATTTCGATGCACTTCTGGAGAGCCGCGAGCTTGATTCCGTCATTTGAACCCTCGCGGGCCAGCAACTCGCACTGCGCCCAATCTTCCGATACGGCGACCAATGCGATCTCAAGATCTTCTCTTAGCTGCGGCGTCGCTTTTGGTAGCTGGGCTGCGAGAGCATTCTCTGCTCCCGAACCTCCGATCTCGCTCACGGCCGCCATGGAGGCTCGAGCAATCGATTGGTCCGCAGCGGAAAACTGGCCGCTCAATACTTCGATTGCCGCCTCGTTTCCCTTTTGACCAAGAGAATCGATTACGCCCACCTGGTCCTTGACCATCGGATCGCCAACCGCAGCTATCAACATGCTAGTCGAGCGAGCTGAGGCATTCATCTCGAGAGCCATTCGAGCCGCATCCGCAAGTTCATCCAAATCGTCCCGCAGCAACTCTGCCAGAGCATCGACCGATGCCTCACCCCCAATGCTATTCAATTGCCGCAATAGCCAGAGCCTACCGCTCACCGGCAAATCAGCATCCGCGAGCAATTCTAGCAGCTGTAGCTCTACCGCCGCCGCGAGCGCGTCCTTACCCGGTTCGCTCGCAACCGAAACATGATCCTGCAACTGCATCCGCGCATCATACCGCGCTGCGAAGTCATCACCCCTTAAGGCATCGATGATTCCCGCAAGTTCATCCGAATCGATCTGGCTGTAACCAAAATTCAAACACGCCGCGGACAAGCCGAGGAACGCGGCGCCGCGAAATTTTATATTTCCGAAATTCATTTCTAGATATTCTCCAAGACGATTTATACAGGAAGGGCGTATCCAGCGCGACGGGGACGGTCCATCCACAGAGCCGCCTTTGCATCGCCAACAATTTCTTCCTTAACGGGGTCCCACTTAATCGGTCGCTTCAATCGCTCCGCGATTCCCGCCAATTGGCAAATGGTCGCGGTTCGGTGACCCACGGTCGCGGGACAGATGGGCTCCTTTCGCGTGTAGACGGATTCAATCCAATTCCCTCGATGATCGCTGCTCTTGTAGAGACGCTCGTCGCGCGGCGACAGAGGCTTCCCCGCTAGATGGACCGGCGTCGTATCGATGAGTCCCCCGCGGCTTACCATTACCTCGCCCTCGGATCCAACAAAGCGAACCATGTGTCCCTTACGATCGCCATAATCGCGAATGACTTTTGTTCCATTGGCGTACTCATAATGCTGATACGGTTTATCCTTCGTTTCCGGCTCAAAGTAGACCGGTCCAGAGTGATCCATACCGAGAGCCCATTGAGTAATATCGTAATGATGCGCGCCCCAATCGCCATTTTTACGAGAACCGTATTCCCAAAACGAACGCCAGCCGCCACCGTAGTTTCCTTCCACACGCTTATTATGATAAGGTTCCCAGGGAGCAGGACCCAACCATTTGTCGTAATTAAATCCCTCCGGAATGGCTTGCTCCGGATAATCCGATGCCGGGGGAAAACTGCCCAACCTGCAGTACACTTCCTTTATTTCCCCGATCCAACCGTTACGAACGATCTCCGCAGCCTTGCGAAAAGCCCATTCCGAGCGTTGCTGCGAGCCCACCTGCAGGATCCTTCCGTAGCGCTTCTCGGCGGCCACCATCGCCTTTCCCTCTTCAATGGTAAGCGTCATCGGCTTCTCCACATAAACATCCTTCCCCGCCCGCATTGCCGCGATAGAAAGCGCTGCATGCCAATGATCAGGAGTGCCGATCACGACCGCATCCACATCGCTGCTCGTCATAATTTCCTCGTAGTCAAGATAGCCGCGGCACGCGTTATTCTCTTTTCGACAGTCAGCGAGACCATGCTCCATCCGCCCTCTATCCACGTCGCAGACTGCTACCACCTCCGTATGGTTGCGAGTACGATAGTACTCTCGGTGCCCGCGCATAATCAATCCGTGCCCAATCAAGGCTACATTCACGCGGCTATTAGGGCCTGGTTGTCCGCGTCCTAAAGTAGCTGCCTTCAGCACCATCGGAGCGGCGAAAATCGATGCTGCAGCCGTCGCAGTATTCTTGAGAAAAGATCTACGACTCTCGGGGGTTTTGCAATTTGGGATACTCATGTTCAGTCTGTTTAAGCAGAGTTTTAGTGCACTGGTTCGATCACTTGTAGGCAAGCTTTCGCACTTTCATATTGGTTAATCTATTAAGTTGAAGCCCATACGCCATTCGCATCAAAAAGCTACTGTCATCTCCCTACCGCGATTTCCTAGCGGCACGCAGTGTTGCCCCCCTCATCGATGCGTCGTGGGTAGGTGGATACTTCAGCGCCCAACAGCGGACCTTCATCGTGACATTCGCCTTCTCCCTCCGCGACAATCGAGACTCCTGGGGTACTCGGTGAAAATATAGATGCCAATCTCAGCAAATCTCATTCTAGTCTTTATCAATCAAATACTTAAATGATCTAAATCTACATCGACTGAGGCCAAGCGAAGCAACGAAGGCTCAGGCGCTTAACTACGCCAAGGCGAAAACCAGCGCCCCAGCGCCGAATAAGTTCGCCCTGTGTTCGCGCTCAAAGCGTTTTCGCGAAATCGCTTCAGAGACCGTCAACCTAAACCTTCCATCCGGATGATTCGCATGTAATAACCGCCTGCGACTTTCCTTTATCTAAGAGCCCTACAATCTCTTTCGGGAGCTAGCCATTAACGGACCCGGCAATGCCAGATTTGAAGCCCACTAGAACTAGAAATCTACACCTCCAAATGAAACTATCGCAGCATCTAGAACCTATCCCAAAAATTCGAAAAATGCCGTTGCGTGTAAAATGAACTCTGACAAAATGACTTTAGATGACGGCAGACTGAAAGCCTATACCTGCCGAAGCGAACGCAGCCAGAGCCAATCCCGCACCCAACCCTTTCCGCCTTCGCCCGCAGGCTACGGCGAGACGTTTGAGACTAAGCTTTTTGCGGATCTACGCGCCAGTATTCGAGGTTTCGGGATCGGTTCCAAGATCCCCCTCGCTATCCTTTTCATTATACTGAGCGCATGCGCCCCAGAGAACTCGAGCGTACGGCAATGGCATACGCTCACCCTATCCTTCGAAGGCCCGCAGACTTCCGAAACATCAGAATACAACCCATTCACCAACTACCGACTACTTGTAAAGTTCACCCACAGAGAATCCGATTATTGGATACGCGGTTTCTACGCAGCAGATGGTAACGCCGCGGAAACGAGCGCCGATGCGGGCAACATCTGG
>JBCCZW010000455.1:0-4216 GCA_039186805.1 Verrucomicrobiota bacterium | reverse complement strand
TTTGAATGGCTTTGCGGGCGTTAAAAATACGGGACATAACGGTGCCGATTTTGCAATTAAGACGATCGGCAATTTCGTTGTAAGTGAGTCCTTCCGTTTCGCGCAGCATGAGCGCGGTCTTGTGCTTTTCCGGAAGTTTCTCGAGGGCATCCATGAATTGTCGCTTAATCTCTTTGTGTTCTAAGCTGCGAATTTGTTCAGGCGGCGCAACTTCCGATATGTCTTCTGATGGGAATTCGAAGCTTTCTTGGGCTTCAATTGAGGTTTCTTTGCGGTTATCGCGCTTTCTGATGGCGTCGAGGGCAGTAAACGTCGCTACCCTGTAAAGCCAGCTGGAAAACGCGGACTCGAAACGAAAGCTCCCGATCTTCTTCCAAACCTTTATCCAAGTGAGCTGCGTTATTTCCTGAGCGTCGTCTTGGTTTCGGACCATCCTTAGAATTTGACCATAGACGTTGCCGTCGTGCATCTGGACCAATTGTCCAAACGCATGCTGATCACCGTCTTGAGAGCGACGGATGAGATCTAGCGAGGCGTCGATCGTCGTATCTTGTGGAGGCATCGTTTGGATTGTAGAACGTGTTCTTTCGTATACGCCCATTGTGACGGATGGAAAGCACAGACTATTCAATCTTTGATGGATGAGAGTCGAGAGACGCTGGGAAGAATCCTCATCGCTTCCTTTACGGCTCGAATTTGCATCCGGATCCTAAGTTCGAGCGAAAGGCAGGAGGGGGTTTCAAAAGTAAAGTGCCAATGCGGGTGACGATGGCATTGGTAGTCGGCTTCGGACCAGATCTCGGTCTTGTCGATCTCGAGCTTAGAAGCGTAGGGCTCGATAAGACCTCCCGCGGCAGCATGTCCATCGATTTCGGTTGAGGATTCGATCGGGCCTAGCTTTGCAACAGTTCTCAGAATTCTAGGCGCGAAAAGGTTTTCGGATACGGTAGGGCGAATTTGGTACATGTAGAAACCAGTTGATTCCCAATCTTCGTGGAGCGCAATGGAGAGATCTGGATTCGGCTGCTTGGATATCCAGTTGGTGTAAGCGATGACTTCGGTGGTCTTGGGGACTCGGAAATCTCGGTTCAGGTCGATTCCATTAGCGTTTTCCCTTTGCCCAAGATCTAGACCGATGGGGTTCAGAATGGGACAAATGCGCCAGTTCGCTTGATTGGCGAAGAAGCCGCTCTTCAAGAGTTCGCTCATCGCCATGGGAGCAGCGGGCTCATCTCCATGAATGCCGCTCGAGAGATAAACGGTAGGTCGGCTCGCATCCTCTCCCTTCTGAAGCGCAATCAGAGGAAAGCCTAGGATATCTGCAATCTTCTGCACGACGAATCCCTGTCCAAGAGAGTGGTTCATCACTTGATCGAGCAGCTCTAGTACCATGATTCCTTCTGAAAACCCAAGTGGCAATGGGTAAATATGCCGAAGCGTTTAAAGGGTTTGCCCGAGGGCGGGGAGTCATGCAAACCTAGAATCATTGCAAATGCTTCTTTACGGAAGGCCTTAGACTTAAGACCTTGAATTCGCGAAATGGATCATCGCTTCATCCAAAATTTAGTCATCTTGCTTTCGGCAATCTGCATCGTTGAGCTGCAATTGATCGCTTTGCCGAAGGCTGACCTGGACATGCAGGATATGAAGCGAAGAACAGTAGTAGTCGCAAATTTGGCGAGCGATGAGTCGATGGCTCTGGCGAGGTATTACGCGGAGCGTAGAGGCATACCTGGCGGAAATATCATTTATGTGAATACGTCGATAGACGAGAGCATTTCCTGGGATGACTTTATAGAGACTATCTTTAATCCGCTTAGAATTGATTTGGTATCCAGAGGATGGATAAAAGGAAGACTGTCGCCCGGGACGGATGATCACGGCCGAATTGGTATCCGCTCCACGGGGACTAGAATCGCCTACCTCGTGACCACTTGGGGAATACCGTATAAGCTGAACGAGGACAAGGAGCGGATCAAAAAGGATGAGCGATTCAACACCTTCGAATGGAAACAGACCCATACCGCTCGAGCGGCAGTAGACTCGGAGTTGGCGTTGCTTGCCATGAACGGAGCTCCCGTGGTCTCGGTTGTGCCGAATCCTTACCACAAGCGAGAGACCATAAGCGAGGCGAGCGATCGACATATTAAGGTTTCGCGAATCGACGGTCCTAGTTTCGAGATTTCAAAGCGAATAATCGATGATGCGCTATTTGCCGAACGCAACGGATTGAATGGCAGAGCCTATATTGATCGTGGTGGTCCGTATCCGATGGGAGACGCATGGCTTAGCAAAAGCATCAAGCTAATTAAAGCTTTGGGGTATCCGCTCTCGACGAACTTCGATAGCGGTTTGGCTGGCTTAAACGACCGTTTCGACGACTTAGCGATATATCTGGGCTGGTACGAATCCGGGGTAAAGGGAGCCTTGGCCCATTCAGACTTTCGATTTCAAAGAGGAGCGATCGCAATCCACATCCACAGTTTCTCAGGGAACTTTCGTCGGGCGAATAGCAATTGGTCGGGACCACTCCTGGCAAAGGGAGCCGCCGTAACGATCGGCAATGTGGCGGAACCCTACCTCGAGCAAACGCAACACTTGGACTTGCTGATGGAGGCGCTCTCGCAAGGCTGGCCCGTGGGTGACGCGATGTACTACAGCCTACCGTCCCTCAGTTGGGCGGCGATGCAGGTTGGAGATCCTCTGTATCGGCCTTTTTACTACGATAAGACAACCTCGATGACCGGCCTCTTAGAGAAAGGGGAGCTCGCTCCGAGAGAGTTTGGCTACAGAGCAGTAAGAAATGCAGAGATTTCGGAAAGAAAAGAGGAAGCGAGGGCTATTCTCGAAACTGCCTGGGAGGAATCGCCGTCCTTGGTATTGGCGGATGCCTTGGGCGCGAAAGAGATAGAGGACTCAAGTATGAAAGAGATTGCTGCCTCTTATGCGGTTGAGTCTTTTGAGGTGGGTTTGGGTTTATGGGCGGCTCAGCAGTTTAATGACTACGGCAGGAAGGATCTTGCTGTCGAAATCGTGAAAGAGTTATTGGAGAGCAATCGGTCCCTTCCGGTCGGCATAAAGAGGACCCTCTGGAAGAAAGGAATCCATTACGCTAAGGGACCGGAGTTGGCTGAATTCAGGAAGCGTTGGCAGGACGAGTTGAAAGCCGACAAGCAGGCTGAGCTAGAAGCCTGGAATGCAGAAACAAAGAGAATTCACCAGGAGAAGATGGAGCGGCGTAAAAATAGCCGCAAATCAGACGAGTAAAGTTTTCTGAAGAGCGGTCGATGGTGCCCCGAAACGAATTCTTTACTAACTATTCCGACTCAACCCTTGCCTTATCTAGATTCACCAAGAGTTTCTCCCATTTAAAATGAAAATATGTTGCTTAGGAGCTGGGTTCGTAGGTGGCCCGACAATGGCTATGATCGCCTACAAGTGTCCCGACGTTCAAGTCACGGTTGGGGACATCAACGAAGCCCGCATTGCCGCTTGGCGATCGGATAAGCTTCCGGTTTTCGAACCAGGACTCGACGATGTAGTGAAATCCGTCCTTGGAAAGAACCTGCATTTCACCACGGATACCAAAACTGCTATCAGGGAAGCGGACATCATTTTCGTTTCCGTGGGCACCCCCACCAAAACTTACGGAATTGGAGCTGGCCAGGCTGCCGACCTAAAATACATCGAGCTTTGCGCTCGCGACATCGCGGAAAATGCGGACGCCGACAAGATCATCGTCGAAAAGTCGACGATTCCGGTCAAGACTGCTGAATCCCTTAAGACCGTACTTCGCGCCAATGCGAAGGAAGGCGTTCACTTCGAAGTACTCTCCAATCCGGAGTTTCTGGCAGAAGGCACCGCAGTGGAAGACTTGAACGAGCCGGATCGCGTTCTTATCGGCGGAGAGGAAACCGAAGGCGGCGCAAAAGCGATGGAAACGCTCGTCAGCGTTTATGCGAAGTGGATCCCGCGAGAACGCATAATAACCACCAATTTGTGGTCGTCTGAACTCTCCAAGCTCGTCGCGAACGCTTTTCTTGCTCAAAGAATCTCGAGCATCAATTCGATCTCTGCCCTTTGCGAAGCGACCGGCGCGAATGTGGACGAGGTGGCCTATGCGATCGGTCAGGATTCGCGTATCGGTCCCAAGTTCCTAAAGGCTTCGGTCGGCTATGGAGGCTCCTGCTTCCAAAAGGACATCTTGAATCTCGTC
>JBCCZW010000454.1:0-4225 GCA_039186805.1 Verrucomicrobiota bacterium | reverse complement strand
GGTTTTTCGAATCGATCTGTACATCGAATAGAAGGGACTTTTGCGTCTCCAAGCCTCTGCGAACAGTGAGGCTTCCGTTGGGATTGAGGGTGAACTGATCCGAGTACTCCAGATTAACTTCAACAGGTTGTCGCCAGTAGGGCCCTTGGATGTCGTATATGGAGTAGCGTGTCTCTTCTGAAAGTGGCCAGGTGGTTATGGAGAGTTTTGGTTCTTCGTTATTGTCACGGATGACTTCGTATTCAATACTTGGATTTTCAGGCCCTTCTAATGGATTGTACGTGTATGATCGTATCCAGTCCTGGGCCGATGCGATGTCAGCGTACATGCTTACGTAGTAACCTTCATCCTGGGTTCCAGTGCCAAAGCTGGCGACTCCCGCTATGATCCAGCTATTGTCGTCTTCGCTTCTTATTAGGATGGGGCTGCCACTGTCTCCTGATCCAATGCCTATTTCGTTGCCGGGTTCGCCAATTGCTACCCAATGGGGAGCCCATCTGTGAGTGGGAAGGTCCGAATCAGGATCGTCCAAGTCGATGATTGGGAGCTCGGCGACTTGCATGACGTTTGGTCGCGCGTATTCGTCCCGATCGCTACTGGTATTGCCCCAACCCAGTATCCTGCCAGTTGAGGCGCGACTTGCGGTTTCCGCGGACTCGTTTAGCGGAGCGATTGGGATATCCGTTACTGGCTCTGCCAGTCTGATGAGGGCGAGATCGGCCGTTCGTGAGACTCTGTGATAGTAACTGGGGTGCTTCACTATCAGATTGGGCCGAATCAGTCGGGGATTCGCATCCAGGTCCGTTTCCCCGACAGCGACGAGAAAATCGTCCGGATCCAAATCGTCTACGCAGTGAGCGGCGGTGAGAACCCATTGGGGGTGAATAAGGGTGCCGCCGCAGAATTGCCCGTCTGAAACGGAGCTTCTTTCTTGGCGGATCAAAGCCACTACCCAGGGATGTTCGCCAGCGGCGGCATCGGATCCTCCAACAATGCTGGGCTGTATTAGCGTATCGGATACAAGGGGGTGGGCGAAAAGCCCGAATGCGAAAAGAAGGATTCCCGGAAGTCTCATAGCACACCTTAGGAATTTCACTGTGTCGCCTACTGTTATTGCTGCAAGCTGATTTACGCTGAGGCTAATTGGACCGGGTTCCTTGCTTGTCTCGATGGTTTTTTCTGTGTGAACGTAGATGCAAGGAAGCCCGCTCAAAGAGAGCGGGCCTCGTTTTTGCAGCGGCTCGACGCGTTTTTAACGCGTTACAGGGAGCCTAAATTCAAAGAGCTTTGAGTCATACTTCTCGGAGGACTGCTTCCGAAATTTCGCGAGTACCGTCGGTACCGCCGAACTCGCAGGGGTGGAGCTTGCTGTTGGCGAAGGCGTTTTCAACCGCCTCTGAAATGACCTTGCCTGCATGAGCGAAGCCGCCGGCGCCTTTCTCATTTTCTAGCCATTCTAGCATCATCCCGGCGGAGAGAATCATGGCGACTGGATTGGCTCTACCTTCGCCGGCAATGTCGGGCGCGGAACCGTGGCAGGGTTGGAATACGGCATTGTGGTCGCCTATGTCTGCCGAAGGAGCCATTCCCATGCCGCCCATGAGGGCTGCGCCGGCGTCTGACAGGATATCGCCGTACATGTTTTCGGTGACGAGGACGTCGAAAGCCCAGGGGCATTTGATCATATTTAGGGCAGTGGCGTCGACGTATGCGTGGTTTGCTTCCACATCCGTGTAGGCTTTATGCGTCTCGTAGAAAATTTTGCGGAAGTAGGCCATCGATCCGAGGACGTTCGCTTTGTCGACACAGGTGACGACGCCTGGGTGACCGTCTTTTTTGCGTTGGCGTCCAAGGGCAAAAGAGAATTCGAATAGGCGCTGGGAGACCTTGCGGGAAACTTGTAGGAAGTCGCGCGCCTTTTCGTCGCCGGCTTCTTGGCTGCCAGACATTTCGACTTTGCCGCGGCTGGCGAAGAGACCTTCGGTGGACTCGCGGATCAGAATGAAGTCGATATCGCGGGCTCGCGGATCGGAAAGGGGAGACTTCATGCCGGGGAAGCTCTTTACCGGGCGGACGCCGGCGTAGAGACCAAAGCGTTCGCGGAGGTCGAGCTGCGGGGCGATTTCGCGTCCGTCTGGGTAGCGGATGCTCGGGAGGCCCATGGCGCCGAGTAGGATAGCGTCTGCGCTCTCGCAAGCGTCGAGAACTTCTTGTGGGAGTGATTCACCCGTACGCTGGTAGAGCGCTGCACCGGCTTCGAGGTCGATGAAGTCGATCTTGCTTTCCGTCCCCGCTTTGCTCAAGGCGGCGTTGACGATTGCGACGGCGGGTTGGGCGACTTCGGCGCCTATGCCATCGCCGGGTAGATTGGCAATCTTATAGGTTCTTGTATCAGTAGCGCTCATTGGATTATTGATTTTCTGGATACGCTTTTTCCCAGGCGGAGACTTGCTTGTCGGCGACCCATGGGGTAACGGTTTCGTTGAATGATTTGAAGTGCTCGGAAGCCATATGGACGTCGAATGCGGCTGGATTGTCGTAGATCTCGTAGAGCAGCGCTTTGGTCTCGTCTTCGGGATCCCAGCACACGTCGAAGACGCGGCAACCGTCTTCGGTTTCCAGGGAGGCCGCGGCGTTGGATATGATCGCTTCGCGGAAGTCGGCGACGTTTTCGGTTTTGATGGTGAAGTGGACGAGGATGACGTACATGGGTTTGGCTGCGGGCTTTTTTCGGTAGGCTCTTTGCGTTTGCGAGGGGTAGGACCTTCCCTACGGATCTGTTTAACCGTATTTCTTTTTAAGTTCGGAGATTTGGGCGGAGGTGAGGGTAACGAACTTGCTGTCCTTGATTAGCAAATACGTCTTAGCGGTCTCTTCGAGTTCTTCTGAGGCGCCGACTGCAGCTTTAAGGTTTTTGGCTGAGACGACGGGTCCGTGGTTAGCCATGAGAACTGAGCTGTGATTGGCTGCAAGTTCAGTCACTGCTTCTGCCAAGCGAATGTCTCCTGGGGGGAAGTAGGGAGCGAGAGGGAGGTCGCCCACTCGCATGACGAAATAAGGGGTGATGGGAGGGATGGTATTGGCAGGGTTTATATCTTGTAGGCAGGATACGGCTACGGCGAAAGAGCTGTGGAGGTGAACTACAGCGCCGCATTCGGGCCGTCTTTCGTAGAATCCATAGTGGAGGACCCATTCTTTGGAAGGTTTGTCGCCGGAGAGGAGGGTCCCCTTTCCATCGAGTGAAATCTTGGAGATACGGTCGGGGTCGAGGGAACCGAAGGAGGAATTGGTAGGCGTGACCAGTAGGGCGTCTTCGCAGCGAACCGAGATGTTGCCGGAGGTGCCGCAACTGTAACCGCGTTCGAAGAGCGACTTGCAGTAGGCGACCATTTCTTGCCTTAGGAGGTTTTCGTCCATTTCGGTTGGGTGTGGGGTATTCGGTTTTTGGATAAGGGTTTACTCTTCTCGCTCGAGAGCGATGACGCGAGCGGGGCAGCCGTCGCTACCTTCTGGTTTGAGGGGGAGCGCGAAGATCTCGACGACGTCGCGAGTGAGTTCGTCTAAATTGGTGAGGCCTTCGGCAATTACGATTTCAGCTTTGAGGAGGATCTCGTGGACTTCTGTGAGCTCTGCGATGTTATTGACGTCGGCAATAGAGGGAGGCTCGACTCCGATAAAGGCGATTTGCCTTTCTACGAACCAGAGAGCGAGTTCCTTAGAGATTCGGGGAAGGTCGTCCCGCCAGGCGGGAGTGTTCGCTAGTTTGGACCAGTCAGTTTTTAGGATGATGCGATCGCCGGGTTGGATGAGATCGGCCGCTTTGCCGAGGCTTGATACGGTGATAAGAGCTTTGGGCTGGATCGGGGTGAGATCGATGATGCGGCAAGGGCCGACGCATTTCTTAAGGTCTAAGTTATCTATGGTGTTGCCGTCTTCGATGAAATGAAGGGGAGCGTCCATGTGGGTACCGGCATGCGTATACAGAGATAGGGTACGCGCGTTCCAACCGTCCCCTGCCTTGGTTTTGATGGGGACGCTATCATAGCCCCGCATACCGGGCTTCAGGGTCATTGTGAGGTCGATGATTCTGGACATTGAGCGTTCCTTGGATAGGAGAGGTGAGTAAGAATCACACGAAAAATCCGAAATTCAAGGAAATTTGCTTGAGGCGAAAATGACTCGTTAGGGCTTTATTTGGATTAAAAAGTGGTTTAATTGAATTTAT
>JBCCZW010000453.1:0-4238 GCA_039186805.1 Verrucomicrobiota bacterium | reverse complement strand
GGACCGATTCCCCTCCTGATTGGACCACTCCATTCCGAGCATGTCGAAATTGGCGGTTTTGCTGTAGCTGAAGGTGAGTTCGCGTTTCGTAGGTGTCGATTGGATACTGAAGCGTTGAAGAAGACTGTCGGAGGTGCCGGACTCGAGGGCGAAGAATTCCTCGAAGCTATTGGCGAGGCCGTCGCTGTCTTCGTCTCCGATGTCGAGGATGATGGGGGTGGAGACGAAGTTGGCTATAAGCCGCAGGTACTGGACTTGGTAGCCCATGCTGTTTTCAGTGACGGACCATGAGTTTAAGGGCCAGCTGTCATTGAAATCCATATACGCTTTTTGAGGGGGTTGGTTTGAAAGGGGCGCGATGAAGTCCGAGTCGCATCTGGCGTTGTTCGCGTCGCTGCCGCAGCCGCTAGGGCAGCAGCTGTCCCAAGCGTAGCTGGGGTTAGGGCCTCCGGAGAGGATGCCGGGGGCGGGGCCGAAGACGGATACGCCGGCTTCGTCCCAGAGGGGGCTGCCGTTGGAGAACCAGGTGTGGTAGATTTGGTTCGCGCAGTAGTCTCCGCCGTGTTCATACATGTTGGTGAGGTAGACGCGGCTTTGCGGATTCACGCCGTGTAGGTAGTGGAGGTAACGCTCGGCAAACTTCCAAGCGTCTTCGCTACGGGCTTCATCCAAGCCGAAGATGGGGATTAGAGTAAATTGGATGCCTTGTCGTCCTTTGATGCCGTTGCTGCCCCAGGTGTAGCTGCCCATGTGCGCAAGGTAGGGATCAACGTCGTTGTCGTGGGCTGCGAAATTGTCGGCCTTTCCCATGCCGATGTTGTATGAGTTAACGATGTCGGCGGCTACGGTTGGGCTGACATCAGGAAGTTGCGAGTAGTAGACAAGCGCCTGTTGCTGACTCAGCTCGTAGGGATAGACGAAGTCGTTGAAGTCGAACATATGCAGAGTCTTGTAGTTGTTTTCGAAATACGCTTGGTAGGCAGCTTCGCCGGTGTTTTCGAAAAGGTGAGCGGCGGCTCGCATTTTATAGCTGAGGCGGCCGTAGTCGTCGGTTTCCTGCTGGCCTGCTCCGACTCCAGCGCTTCCATAGGCGGCATCGTTGTTTTTCCATACGACGTCCGGGTTAGCGTCAGCCCAGTTCCAGGCATCGATGGCGGCCTGCTGGAGGGTGGCGGCATAGTCGGTCATTCCGGCGGAGCCGTAGATTTTAGCGGCGTAGGCGAAAGCGCCGGAGGACGAGAGAGCTGAGCTGGTGTTGATGGCTCCGTAAAGGGAAGGATCTGCGGCGAGAGAGGGTGGGCTGGCGTGGGCGGAACCGATGATACTCTGCACGCTGCCGTCGTCGTTTTGGAGGCGAAGCAGGTGGTCCAGGCCCCATTTCATTTCATCGAGTAGATCTGAGATGCCGTTTCCGGATTCCGGGATATTGAAATTGTCGTGCCAAACCTTGGGATTCTCTTCGTAGGAGAGAAGCATTGCGTGTATGTAGTTGGCGGTCCAATTAGTGTAGCGGTTGAGGTCGCCGGCGTCGTACCAGCCACCGTGGATGTCCCGTTCGGTGGAGGCGTCTTCGGGAGCATCATAGCGACGGGCGTTTTTGTCCTGGAGGGGGCCGATGTGGCTGGCATCGTCGGTCCAGCCTTCGTCTGCGTAGGGTTCTTCCTTAGCGAAGCCAGCTCGCTGATAGAAGAAAACGCGGAAAGCCTGCTTTAGGGCTTCGGCGTAAACGTTTTCTTTGATTTCGAACGGGTAGGAACGTTCTCCGGTGCCGAGGTCTTTTACGTAGTAGACTCCGGGCGTGGTAACGGAGCTGAAGTCGAAATGCCAGGCTTGGTCGCCTGAGTCGTCGTGGGTGGCGCCGCTATTCCATGGGTCGATTGGTCCGGTGAAAATGGGGCTATCATCCGACGCAACAATGAGCGCAAAATTGTCGCTGGGCGCGTAGGATTCCGAGGCGTCGTTTCCTACGACGGGGTTGCGAATGACGGCGATTTTTTCGGATTCGGGGCGGTATCCGAACTGGTCCACCACGATGTAGCGCGAGGTGTTTAGGTAGGGACTACCGTTTTGAGCGAGAGCATTTTGACCCCATAAGAAGGGGAGTAGCGTGCATAGGGCGAGCTTGATAGGTTTCATGAGTGCCGGGGTATCGGAGATCGGTTTCGAAGCGGCTCAGCATCACTATTCTATAGTCTTGGCATGGGGACAATGCTGTTAGCGAATTCTCGCTTATGACTGGGCGTATAATGATTGATTTACTGCTTGGAGCAGTGGAATCCGCTCAGGCAAGAATTCTCTATCTTCTGACGGTTTACTTGCTCTCGGATGGAAGATGAAGATGAGGATAGAAGATGGAGGATTTGGTCGGTCGGAAGGGTGATGAACCTTGGGTTTTTGGGGCTGTACAAGGAGGTCAATCAAGGGCATCTTGAGAGGCTTTAAATAAACCTACCTATCTATGATAAAACGTCGTCAATTTATTAAAACAGCCCTCGTTTCTTCGCTCGCGTCGTCGACCGCTTTTCAGGCTCTGGCTCTGAGCAAGAACAACCGTTACCGCAAGGAGATCGGGATCCAACTCTACACGCTTCGCAACGAGATCAAAGCGGACGTGGAAGGCACGCTCAAGAGCGTTGCGGCGGCGGGCTACAAGCAAGTGGAACCCTATGGTTTTCCGAGCCCCAATGCGTCCAAGATGATCAAAGCGGCTAAGGACAATGGCTTGGCGGTGAACTCTTCGCACTTCGCTTGGGAGTCGGTGACTAATCCCGACAAGGAAGGCGTGGCTCCGTTTGGGAAGATTTTGGACCAAGCCAAAGAGGCGGGCTTATCGCATTTGGTGGTCCCGTTTGTGCATGGTCATAACCGCGAGACCTTGGATCACTATAAGGTTCTCGCCGAACGCTGCAATCAGGCGGCGATGGAAGCGAAGAAGGTGGGGATCCAATTGGCTTACCATAATCACGCCTTCGAATTTCAGCCGCTGGAAGGCGGGAAGTCGGGCTATGATATCTTCATGAAGGAGTTTACTCCTGAGATGCAATTTGAGATCGATGTTTTCTGGGTAGTTGTCGGCGGGCACGACCCGGTTAAGTTGATCGAGAAACTGAAGGGAGGGGTTTCTCAGCTGCACTTGAAGGATCTCAAGAAGGGGACGAGTCTGCCGGAATTCGGTAGGTTGCCCAAGGAAGCTTTCAAGGAGTTGGGTAACGGAATGATCTCAATGGAGCCGATTATCGAAGCGGCCGAAAAGGCCGGAGTGGCGCATTGCCACGTAGAGCAAGATCAATCGCCGAACGCTATGGCGAGCGTTAAGGAGAGTATTCAATATTTGAGTACTCTGTAGACGATTTAGGGAAGCGGCCGTTTGTGGGGACGGCCGTTTTTTTTTCTCATTTCAAACCGGTCGGAGTTCGTTTAAGAAGCCATCCACCCTCTTCTATCTCATTTTCGGTTCGCGGATAGAAGATGAGGATGAAGATAGAGGATAGAAGATTTGGTTTTGCACGGCCTCGCTAGGTCTTTGGTGATGAGCGAAATGTTATAAGTAATCGTCGATCAGATAAAGACGATGAGCGCGACATTTACTAGAATAAGGACCTCCCTTACCCCCTTCCCCGCCTGAAGGAGTCAATTCGTTTTGATTGGAGCCTTGATGAATCGAAAACAGAAAGTTGGTACTTTGAAGAGAATAGTTTTCCTGTTTGCTACTTTGCTAGTGAATGTCGCTCTTAGCAAGGCGGCTGAGCCGCTGCCGAATATCATCTATATTTTGTGTGATGATCTTGGATACGGAGATGTCGGGATCTGCAATCCCGATGGTAAGATCCCGACGCCGCATATGGATCGGTTGGGTCGCGAAGGCATGGTCTTTACCGATGCGCACTCCGGTTCTTCTGTCTGTACGCCGACGCGCTATGGAATTTTGACGGGGCGCTACGCTTGGAGATCGAGACTGAAGAGAGGGGTTCTTGGCGGTTACTCTAAGCATCTTCTAGAACCGGGGCGTATGACGGTGGCTTCGTTTTTGAGAAACCATGGCTATCATACCGCTTATATCGGAAAGTGGCACTTGGGTTGGGACTGGCATTTGACCGGAGGGACGGATGGCGGGGAGGGCTTGAGCGAGAACAAAACAGTCGATTACACCAAGCCGGTGAAAAACGGTCCCAATGACAATGGCTTCGATTACGCCTACGGTCACTGCGGTTCGCTTGACATGGCGCCCTATGTTTGGG
>JBCCZW010000452.1:0-4244 GCA_039186805.1 Verrucomicrobiota bacterium | reverse complement strand
GGGAGTGGAGCCTTTTTTCGTTATAAAGTGATCTGAGTGTGGGCGTTTACTTGGACTGTTTTGCTAGCTCAGCGGCATAGATCTTCATGCGTTCGTTGAGGTCTTTGAGAGACTTCGTGAGAGGCTCGATCTCAGCTTTGAGTTTTTTGGCGTCGTCGCCTAGCATGTCCTTTACGGGTATCTCCTTTAGCTTAGCTTGGAGCTTATCGACATCGCCTTGCTTAGATTCGATAGCGCTCTGGTAGGAAGCGACCGCTTTCTCGAGCGATGCGGCGTCCATCTCAGCCGCTTCGGATTTCACTTCGGCGATTGGTTTCGTCTCATCGGCCTTTGCTCCGCCACCGCAAGCGGCGAATAGGAGAGAGGTGGAGACGAGTAGAGTTGTTATGATTGTTTTCATGAGGGGTAGAGGCTGTAGCGGATTCTATCTGGGAGCGAAGCAAAAAGGAGGCGTGTAACGGATTCTTTGCTAATATTGAGGCGCGGGCGTTGGCTGCAAGGCTGAGGAGGATGATATCGTTCGGCGGTAGGATGTAGGCGCTCATCAAGCGCGTTCGTAGAGCGAGCATGTGGGCTCGTTGCGCTTAGTTTTGCCGAAGCGTTTGCGAAGTCGCCAGCCCTGTGGTTCGAGATCAAGGTGACCGGGCATTTCGAAGATTATGGTTCCGTTTTGATTTAGGATCTTCGAGACGAGCGCAAACAGGGTGTCGCGGTTGTCGAGAATGAGATCGTAGGGGGGATCGACGAAGACGAGGTCGTAGGTTTGAGCGTCGCCTTGCCAGCGGAGGACATCGAGGGGAAGGACAGTCGCATCGAGACGTGGTTCACCCATGCTTTTGGCAACGATTGGGAGGTTGTCGCGGATCATTTTGACGGCTCCCTTATGGTTTTCCACAAAGGTAGCTGAAGCGGCCCCGCGGCTTAGGGCTTCCAGTCCGTAAGAGCCGGTTCCGGCAAAGAGGTCGCAGACTTTGGCATCTTCTACAGCGGCTCCCAGGCTGGAAAAAACGGATTGGCGGAGCTTGTCCATCGCTGGACGATGTACTGCATTTTTCGATACGCGAAGGTGAACACCTCTCGCTCTGCCGCCTGAAATTCTCATTGAAGGTCAGGTTGGTGGGCAGGGAAGGCTTTGTGAAGGGAAAACGATCTTAGCCTTCTACCCCGCTTTCGGCGGTCGAAGAGGTTTCCATTTGCTCGAGAATCTGGGATGCTCGCTGGGTGGTTTCTACGAGCTGGTTTTCCAGGCGATGGGTAAAGAAGCTGTGGAAAACCATGGCTGGTATTCCAATGCAGAGGCCGGTGGCAGTGGTGATAAGGGCTTCGCCGATATCGCCAGCGAGCAATTCGGGGCGTCCCATGCCGCCGGAAGACATGGTTTGGAAGGCTCCGATCATACCGCTGACGGTGCCGAGCAGTCCAACCATGGGAGCAGCGGTTGCAACGACTGCTAAGTATTGTATCCATTGCGAGATGGCGTGCTCTTCAAGATCGACCGTTTCGATGATCTTTGACTCCATCTGTTCGGTAGTCCGATGGGTCCCGAATGCTTCGGCAATCGATCGACTGAGGAGAGATCCCTCTCTTTTTGCGATTGCGATCGCATCGTTAAGCGGGCCAGTTTCGAGGGCCGAAGCGATGTCGCTAGCGAGAGCGTCGTGTCCGAAGTTCTTTGGGGCGGTTTCTCGGAAGCAATGGAGTATCAGATATATGAGTACGAGAGAAGAGATGCCAAGTGGGATCATAGCCCAGCCGCCTTGGCTGATCATCTGCCAAAGAGACGCGTTTGCGATGATTGATGGAAGAGTCATGGAGTTCCTTTGAGTTTGATGTCGGATGTGAAGGGTTTGGCTTCCGCTGGTTTAGGAAGATCTGAATTGCGGGGGATCGAGGTCGGCCACTTGAGGCGCTTGGCATTCATCTCGGATTTCAGAAGGTTCGCGTGGAGCGTGTCGCCTGATTGAGTAGAGGCGTTGATGGCGATCGCGTAACAGTGTTCCAAATACGGAGGAATGTTTTGCTTTGCAAATGCGATGGGATGGAGACTGTGCAATCGCGCGGATTCGTGATCCTCGCTTTGGTAGTCGTACAGCGCGAGAAGCGTCCAGGGCAGCGCGCTTTGGTCTGAGGTTATCTTGGCATCGATTGATAGAGTTGCGAGCGTTCGGGCGAGAGAGAGGTCTCCAGCTCTCCAAGCAGCTTCCATTTCTAGGAGGCCGAGGCTTTGTTCGATCTCCCTTTCCAAGCTTATGAGCTTCAGATGTTTACATTGGTCGAGGACTTTAGAGAACGAGCCCTTTTCTAGATGTAGCTTGGTAAGCATGATCGCTATTTTTTGATCTTCGATCGGCAGGTATTCAAAAAACGGATAGCGCTGATCGTAGGCTGATTGAAGAAGCGGGAGAGACTGATGAGGTGGTTGGGCAGATAGTTTTTGGGAATCTTCAAAGTCCCAGTTTGCGATATCCTCTGGGTTGATCCTGATTTCTACATCCCCTTGTTGATCCATAATTGCAAGCCGCACAAAGCCAGCTTCCATACCGATGAGTTCGCCATTGTGGATAGCCCCGGTTTTGAGTTCGACGGAGTCGGCGGAGGCAAATGCGACCATGGAGATGCTCGCTGCTATTAAGTGCTTTTGGAGTTTCATTCGTCTAGTGAGGCGAGACTCGCCCTTTTCGATTTTGTGGACGCTTCAATGATCTGAACGGCTTTGGCGCGTTCTTCGGGAGGCAGGCCTTCGTAGCGTTGGAGAAGCTCCTGGCAAGTATTGATGGCGGCTTCGTGGTCTTCTATTTTTGCGAACAGGCTAGCGCTTTCTAGATAGGCTTCGATGGCGGTGTTATAGAAGGCTGGATACAGTGCGTAGCTTCTTTGAAAGTAGGCGATTGCTGTTTTGCGCTTTTCTTTTCGAGCGGCGCCTTTTGCCAGAGCGTTTAGCGCTTTCGCTTTTACTTTCGCGGGAGTGGAGCGATTGGCTAGGAGTTGGTTGAGAGTAGCGTTTCCCTGCTCGAAACGATTCTGATTGTGAAGGCTTATGCCTTGCAGGAGAGAGGCTTCAGATTCGTATGGGAAGGGAAAGACTGAATCTTTAGCGAGCGTGAACCAGGACTCTGCCTCCTCGAAGTTCTCTTTTTCAAAGGCTACGAGTCCGAGTCCCCAGTAGGCGATGGGCACGTTTTCATTGCGAGGGTGGTTTGCGAGAAAGTCTTCCAACAGCTCGATTCCGTGAGGGAGTCCTAGTTTTGCGAGGGATAGCCCTAGATAGGCGTTGCACTCTGGGGGGAGGCTTGCGGGTGGAATCGTCTCCTGAATTTTTAGAAGACTGAGTTCGGCTTGATGCGGTTGACCGTTTCGGCCGAGGGCGAGAGACTTAGCGAGGAGAAGGCGAGAGGCTAAGGTGAGTTGTTGCGATTGGTAGGCTTTCTCGATTGCTTCTTCTTTTTCGTCCAAGCGTTCGAGGATTGGGAGAGCGAGGTTTGCCTCCTTATTATTGCCGTGGTCATGTATCCATTTCTTAATGATATTTTTCCGTTCTGCGTCATCTTGGGATATATCAATTCTTTGTAGATAGAGCGGACCTGCAAGCGCGGACGAATGGATATGAGAGATCGCGTTTTCGAGGAGCTTCTTTGCTTCAGAAACGTCGTTCAGAGCGAGGAGGGCGTCGCTGGCGGACAGCTGGGCTTCGGAGTAGAGATCGGGGAAGTCGGGATGAACTTTCTTGTAAGCTTCCAGCGCTTCAAGCGGATCTTCGGTATCGAAGTAAATATCGCCGAGAAGCAATTGGGCTTCAGGAGCGCGAGTGTGCGAGGGGTGTGCGTTTAGAAAGCGGCTTGCGCTTTCTTTTGCCTTTTCGAGGCGTTGCAGGGGATACAGGCAGGTGATTCGCCTGAATTGGGCTTCTGTCTTAATGGAAGCAGGTAGTGAAGAGTAGGATACGTGGTCAAAGATATGGAGCGCTCGTTCGAAGTCGTTCTGGAAGAAGTGACAGAGTCCATGCCAGATGGCAGCTTGCCCTCGTAGATACTCGTCAGCCATTTGCTGTTTGGACAGAGCTTCAAACTCAAAGGATGCGTTTTGATAGTCTTCGGCGAAAGCCAGACATAGGCCGCTTTGGTAGATGCTCGCGTGCCTCAGTGAATCCTGTGGCGAACTTTTGAGTAAGGATTGAAAGCTCTCGAAAGCGGGGCTGTATTGTTTGGAATCGAGTTGGGCTAAGCCGATTTCGTAGATGATTTGGT
>JBCCZW010000451.1:0-4251 GCA_039186805.1 Verrucomicrobiota bacterium | reverse complement strand
TACGCTTTGGGTCGCTGCAATGATTAAAACATCGAACTTACATTCGATGCTACGTTTTGGTTTTTCTTGGTGAGAGAGGTGGTTGGAAGTCTTTCGACATCCGCTACTAGGGATTGGGAGTTGTGGGAGGTGAAGGGGCGAGGAAGCATTTTTTGGCCGATGCTGGAAGGGGATTTGAGGGGCGGTTCGAGTTGCTTTGTATCGAGGAGATGGAGACAGATTGCCAGGGAAGGCGGAAGGTTTTCTGGGAGGTTGTTTGCGTCAAAAAATGGTGGCTATTGGATAATCCCGGGGATTTGCATAACGGTTTCTGGTTAGGCGACATCGTTAGTTTGATGACCAAGCATCTTACCCCTATCCTTAAGTTTTCTTTTCTCATATCTTTTTTGACCTTTGTGGCTACAGGCTTTTCAGGGGCTAAATCGGACTCTGGGCCGGAGTTATGTGGAGTGATCGTGCCGGCGGACGCAGGGGTGGCAAAAGAGGGTGGTTTCGATAGATATGCGGTGTATGGGGATACGGCATCGAGGGCGAAGGAGGTAGAGCCGATGGAAACACGGATGCCTCTAGATTTGAAGAAGGGGCAGAGTGTGGTGTTTGTGGGGAATACGCTTTTTGATCGGGATAGGCACTTTGGTTATTTCGAGTCATTGCTTCACCAAGCGAAGCCAGGGTTGGAGCTTCGGGTGAGGAATCTGGCATGGTCGGCAGATGAGGTGGACTTGCAGCCGCGTCCGAACAATTTTGGGGATATGGACCAGCATCTGACTTTGCAGAAAGCGGATGTGATTTTTGCGGCCTTTGGTTTCAACGAGTCTTTTAAGGGGATTGAGACGATTCCGGAATTTAAGGAGCGTTTGGGGCAGTTTGTACGTCATACGGTACGGCAGGCTTACAACGGCGAGACGGGTCCGAAGTTGGTATTGGTTTCTCCGATCGCGAATGAAAATGTAGAGGGCGTTGCGGCGGCGGATTTGAACAATGCGAATCTAGCGGCTTACACGAAAGCGATGGCTGAGGTCGCGAGGGCGGAGAAGGTCGGATTTATCGATGTGTTTCAGTCGACCTTAGGTTTGATGGCGGATGGACGTTCGGAGCTGACGATTAATGGTGTGCACTTGAACGAGGAGGGCTACCGTGAGTTTGGGCGGATTGCGTTTCAGAAGGCATTCGGTGAGGAGCGGACTTTTGAAGTGGAAGAACGGATACGGATGATGGTCTTGGACAAGAATGAGCAGTTCTTCAATCGGTACCGTCCGCTGAACACTTTCTATTACACCGGCGGGCGGAACGGGAGGTATGGCTACCTGGATTTTTTACCGGCGATGCGGAGCTTCGATGTTATGGTGGCGAATCGCGATCAGCAGATTTGGGATTTAGCGGCTGGGAAGGAGGTTACAGAGTTTGTGGATGATTCGAATGTGCCAGAGATGCCGACGACGATTCAGTCCCGGGGGGCGAACCGGTGGTTGAGTCCGGCGGCTCAGTTGGCGGAGTTCGATGTGGATCCACGTTTTGAGGTTAACCTTTTTGCGTCGGAGGAGGAGTTTCCGGATATCGCTTGTCCGATACAGATGCGCTGGGATTCAAAGGGGCGTTTGTGGGTGAGTTGTTCGACGACATATCCTCATGTGTATCCGGGACTGAAGCCTGCGGACAAGATCGTTGTTTTGGAAGACACGGATGGCGATGGGAAGGCGGATAAGAGCTCTGTATTCGCGGATGACTTACACATTCCATTGAGTTTTGTGTTAGGCGATGGGGGCGTGTATGTTTCGGAGCAGCCGGATTTGGTTTTCCTGAAGGATACGGATGGCGATGGAAAGGCGGACTATCGGAGACGTTTGTTTACTGGGTTTGGGACGGAGGATTCCCATCACTCACTGCATGATTTTACTTGGACGCCGGATGGGGACATTTTGATTCGCGAGTCGATTTTCCATCACTCGCAGGTGGAGACGCCTTATGGACCGGTTCGGACGCGGGATAGCGGGTGGTTTCGCTACAGGCCTTCGACGCATGAGCTGACGACTTTTGGAACTTACTACAGCACGAATCCTTGGGGCGTGACGTTTGATGATTGGGGGAATCATATGGCAAGTCACCCGATTTTCGCATCGGCCTTTCATGCGACGAATCCACCCTATCCGGAGCAGCATCCTAAGCCGGCGGGTATGAAGGCGTACTCGGGGACTTGTGGTCAGGAGTTTATCGATTTCGATTTTTGGCCGGAGGAATTACAGGGGAACTTTGTGAAGGCGCGGTATAAGCCGAACAATCGTATCGAGATTCACCGGTGGGTGGAAAAGGAGGATAGCTTTGAAGAGGAGTATGTGACGGATTTGATTTTCTCCAAGAATTTGAGCTTTATTCCAGTGGATATTCAGTTTGGTCCGCGAGGGGCTTTGTATGTGTGCGACTGGTACAATCCGATTAAAGGGCATGCCCAGTATTCGCTTCGCGACGAGCGTAGGGATAGGGTTTCGGGGCGCATCTGGCGGGTGGTGCCGAAGGGGGCGAAACTGCAGGATCCGCCTCAGATCGAAGGGGCGAAGATTGCGGATTTGCTAGAGCTGCTGAAGCGTCCGGAGTATCGGGTGCGCTATTGGGCGAAGCGGGAGCTGCGGGATCGCGATGCGACGGCGGTGAAGGGCGCTTTGGATAAATGGGTGAGCCAGCTGGATACCCAGGGCGAGCGCTTCCGTCATCATCAGTTGGAAGCGCTTTGGCTGTATCGCGGTATCGACTCGATCAATACGGATCTGCTGGTGGACCTGTTGAACTGCGAGGAGCATCACGCTCGGGCGGCCGCGACGCGTCAATTGAGGTATTGGGCGGACGAGTTTGAGGGAACGGAGGTCGAGTTGATGAAGCGGGCTAAGGACGAGAGTGGTTTGGTGCGTTTACAGGCGGCGATTGCAGGGAGTTATGTGGGCAGGTCTTCGTCTTTGGATGCGGTGCTGGCGGCTTCTGAGAAGAAGGGCGGACCACATTTGATGTATGCGATCGGAACTTCATTGGGTTCCGAGAAACTCCAGGGATACTGGAAGGGGAATGCAGCGGTAGAGCCGAGGGTTAAGGAAATATTGGATACAATGAATCGCCAGATGAAGTTGAGGGCGGGCGCATCGAGATTGAGCGGTCGCGATTCTCAATTCGATTCTCGGAAGGGACTCGTTACGATTGAGATCTCCTGTATTCCGGAGAGAATGCTGTTTACGGTAACGGAGTTTACGGTGAAGGCCGGGGCTCCGGTGAAGTTGGTATTCGAGAATCCGACGGCGACGCCGCATAACTTGGTGATTGTGAGGCCTGGCGCGGGTGAGGAAATCGGTATGGCGGGCAATCTGATGGCAGCGGACAAGGACGGAGCGAAGAAGCATTTTGTACCGCAGTCGGATGATGTATTGTTTCACACGAAGCTATTGGAGCCGGACAGCAGCGAGGTCTTGCGGTTTATGGCTCCGAAGGAGCCGGGAGAGTATCCTTATATTTGTAGTTTCCCAGGGCATTGGATGGTGATGAAGGGTGTAATGAAGGTCGAGTGATGGGCTATTTTTGTCCGCAGATTTTGGTAGATGTAAGTGGCTCTCGAATCTCGAGCTTTTGTTTAGTAGGCCCTGATGGGCCGCTTAGTTTGGGCAGTGTGTTTGAAGAGTTTTGAGGATCTTCGGAGAGAACTAAGGTTTGGGTTAAGGTAGTGGTTTATTGATGCTTCAAACGCTGACCGTCGCTGAAGGATACTAATGATTGCGTTTGCTAGATCTAGTTCATCGGCATTATCATTTAAGGGACGACGATGAGATACTTTATTAAAGGGTGTGGCGACGAGCTGCGAGAATGGCTCTAAGCAGTAAGTTAGATCTGAATGCGGGTGCTTTCTTTTTCTAACCTCTTTTTTGGAGCACCATAACCAAGCTTGTACTCATTTCTTGTACCTTCCCATTTTTTCGAGACGGATGAAACTTCGTTTTTTCAATAGTCTGGATGATTGTTTTATTGGCCTCTTCATTGAATCCTTCGACAACCTTTGTTCTAGTTACCTTGCCAGATGAGTCTACGACGAGTCGGATCTTTAGCTTACCTTCTGCGGTTGGGTCAGTTTCGTAGATTTTATTTGCTAGGCCAGAACTGAATATTTCCCATCCTCCAACTGGTCGGGCTGTCAATACATCTGTGGATTTTTTGGTTTCAAGGGAGTCTTTGAATTCTTGCTCTGCCTTAGCACCCAGTTTTTTATATATGAGAGGC
>JBCCZW010000450.1:0-4252 GCA_039186805.1 Verrucomicrobiota bacterium | reverse complement strand
GGAGACAGAGAGGTACATTTTAAGTAGGATGACGCCGTCATCTATGTGCTTTTCTTCCCAGTCGAGCACTTTGTTCATGAAGTACTTGTATTGGGATTTCGAGCAATAGCCCATAGTGGGCTCGATCATGGCGCGGTTGTACCAGGAGCGATCGAAGAAGACGATTTCGCCGGGTCTAGGAAAGTGTTTTTCGTAGCGCCGAAACCAATTTTTAGATTCCTTTGGCGTGGGAATACCTAGTTCGACAACGCGGAAGTCTTTGGTCATCATCCATTCCGTGAAGCGTTTGATTGACGAGCCTTTGCCAGCGGCATCGCGGCCTTCGAACACAAGGGCGACGCGCTTCTTGTTTTGGATGACCCAGTGCTGGAGGTCTAGGAGTTCGATTTGCAGGCGCCGTTTCTCTTCGAGGTAGTCCTTGTAGGAGATGTTGTTGTAGAAATCGAAGAATTTGCTGCGTTCGAAGCTTTTCAATTTTGCGGTTGTTGAGTGGAAGTCATTGCGAGAGTGCCGACCTAGTAGGAGTTGGTTCTGGCTACAACGTTTATAATGTTACGATTTCGCTAGCAATTGCCATGCAAAGGTCTGCGGTAGTTGAAATTTGGGCGCGAGGGGAGAAATTCTGAATGCTGAATGTTGAATTGGGAATTTCGGATTGTGATGGGGGCAATGGGTTTGGGCGGTAGGGTTGCTTTAGATTCGAGGGGGCGATTGAATTTCGCTTTAGGCGCTTTGCCAGCGGGCGTAGAGGCCGCAGGGGAGGGTGTTGCCGCTGTTGGAGATAGGGAGGCCGACTTCGCCCGAGGTGACTTTGCCTTTGTGGTCGGACATGGTTTCGCGGAGGAGATTGCCGACGATGGTGGGGCTGATGCCAGTGGTGTAGGCGTTTACCAAAACGAAGCTTGGGTTGGGAGCGACGATTTTGATGCACTTTTGGAGGAAGCCCCAGAGGTCGCGCTCGAATTGCCAGATCTCGCCTTTGGAGCCTCGGCCGTATGAAGGCGGATCCATTATGATGCCTTGGTATCGGTTTCCGCGACGGATCTCGCGTTCGACGAATTTGACGCAGTCGTCAATGATGTAGCGGATGGGGGCATTTTCGAGCCCGCTGATGGAGGCGTTCTCGCGACACCATGCGACCATTCCTTTGGCGGCATCGACGTGGCAGACTTGCGCTCCGGCGGCGGCGGCGGCGACCGTGGCGCCCCCGGTGTAGCCGAAGAGGTTGAGGACTTTTACTTCTTTGCCTTCTTGGACGTCGCGGGAGATGAGCTTGCTGAACCAATCCCAGTTGGCGGCTTGCTCGGGAAACAGGCCGGTGTGCTTGAAATTGGTGGGGCGGATTTTGAAGGCTCGATCTTTGTATCCGATTTTCCAAGACTCTGGGAGTTGACGTTTGTAGTCCCACGCGCCGCCGCCTTTTTTACTGCGTTGGTAGTAGGCGTCGAATTTGCCCCAAGAGCCGCCTTTGAGCGGCCAGATGACTTGAGGGTCGGGGCGGACGAGCACGATTTCGCCCCATCGCTCTTTTTTCATCCCATCACCGCACTCGAGAATTTCGTAGTCTTCCCAGGTATCTGCTAAAATCATTTTGCTGCCGCAGTGGTGGCGTCAACCGCTTGAGAGGGTTCGGTCTTCTGAAATTCAGTCTTCAAAATTCCAATACAGGAAAGGCTACGATACCGTTCCGCGAAGTCCAAGCCGTAGCCGACTACGAATTCGTCTGGAATATTGAAGCCCACAAAGTCCGCTTCAAAGTCTACCGCTCGTTTCGTGTCTTTGTCCAAAAGGACGCAGGTCTTTAAAGACGCTGGTCTTGCTTGGGATAGATAGGCTTGAATCGCCGAAAGAGTTTTGCCGGAGTCCAAAATGTCATCGACGATAAGGACATGCCGATTTGCGATATCGGTCTTGAGAGGGTTGGTGATTTTGGCAGCTTCGATCGATTTGGTCGAATCGCCGTAGCTCTCAGCCCTTAGGCAGTCGAGGCGGACTGGAAAATTGAGATGCCTTACGAGATCGGAGGTGAATACGAGAGCTCCGCTAAGGATGCAGACCACAGTGACGTCTTGGTCGCCGTAGTGCTTGGATAGCTTTCGTCCTAGCTCAGCAACGCGTTTCGCGATCGCGTCTTTGCCGACTAGAATTTCGGATAGATCCTTGCGAGTGTAGGTTGGCAGAAGTTCCAGATTGTCGTCGAGCGGAGCCTCGAGTTCCTCGCGGAACGCCCTGCGATCATCAGCTTTGAAAAAAGCCGTTCCTGCGACCATTGTATCCACTCCTTTGCTACGGCATATGGCTCCGGATTTCAGATCGACTCCTCCATCGACTTCGATACGGTATTTGAGGCCTCTCTCTTTGCGCAAGGCGGTCAACCGGGTTATCTTCTTCATGACCGATAGGTCGAACGACTGCCCGCCGAAGCCGGGTTGCACGGTCATAGCGAGAACAATGTCGATCTCTGTGAGAAAGGGTTCGACGGCGCTGACGGGAGTTCTGGGGTTCAGAACGACTCCGTTTTTGCAGCCGAGTTCTTTGATACGTTTGAGGGTGCCAGCGATATCGTATTCGGGCTCGACATGGATGGTGATTTGATCGGCGCCCGCCTTGGCAAAGGCTTCGATGTATAGGTGGGGGTTGTCGAGCATGAGGTGTACGTCGAAGAAAAGGTCCGGAAATTTGAGCCGCAGATCGGCTACGGTCTGCGGACCGAAGGATAGGTTCGGCACGAAATGTCCGTCCATGATGTCGATGTGGAGCCATTTTGCTCCTGCATCTACGACTTGTTGGATATTAAGCGCGAGATTGGAGTGATCTGCAGCCAGCATGGAAGGCGCTAAGATGGGCGTATGCATTGGCCCTGTACTTATGGGGAGCGGCGGGTGGGGGTCAAACTTGCGTTTGAGGGAAATTGAGGAAGCCGAGGCAGTCGCGCCTTCGCTAAGCTCGAGGGTCGATTTTGGGGCGTCCCACAGAATGTTTGGGCTCTGCGGACTCTTGCGCGTGCGCCTTTACTAGGCGAGTTTCCTACCAAACGTCGGTTAAAAGGTTGGCGATTTGAGTCGCAATTTTTCGGGAGACTTCGGGGGTTGCTTGGTACTCGGCGTTTACTTGTCCGGAGTCGGCAAAAATGTCTTGGCGAACGATTAAAGGCCGATTTGCGAAGTACGCCGCGGTTTGCGTCCCATCTTTATAGAGAGAACAGAGCAGGTTGAATTGGAGTTCGAATTTTCGTCCGCGTCCAAGGTCTTGGGCCTGTACGGCGAGGGTTTCGCGGTTTACGCGCTGGAGTATGATCTCCAAGATCGCATCGGCCTCATTCTCGTTTACTGAGCTGATGAAGCCTGTTTCGTCTACCGCCTTGCGAATGCTGGAAGTGAGGGTGGCCTCTAGTACTGGAAATGTGGAGTCGTTTCGTATTGGTTTTACGAAGACGTTGGCGTAGGAAGGAGAACCGGCGTCTTGGATTTTATAAGTGGCGCATCCACCGAAGAGAAAGAGAGCTAGGCAGAGGGCGAAACTGGATCCGGTTTTCATACGAGTTTATTCGAACTCCATAAGAGTTGCAGATCTTAGAATATACCGAGAATTCTTCTCTTGGCCCTTTTTTCGGCCTTTTTCTGCATTTCTTCGAGGGATGGTACCTTCTTATCGCGGTTTTCTTCTTCGAATCTGGCTCGCTTGGCGGCGACTGCAGTCAGGCGGTTGCGGGCGAGTTCGGCAGTATCAGAAGTGGGTGCGATGGTAATGGCCTCGTTGTAAAGTACCTCGGCCGCGTGAAATCGGTTTCGTTTATAGAAATAGAAATCGCCGATTTTGAGCTTGGAAAGGGCCATCTCGTTTTGGGTATTCTCAAGTCCGTCTTCCGCGTCGTCCACGCTGCGATTTTGCGGGAAGCGGATCATGAAATCTTCGAAGTAGCGCATGGCTTCTTCAGTACTGCGCTGATCGTAGAAGGGACCTCGAATGAGGGTTTCGTGCGTTTCGCCGAGTTTGAGGTAGGCGTCTGGCGTCAAAAAGTGCTTCGGGTAGTTGATGATCAGGCGGTCTAGGGCGTAGATGGCGAGCGTGTCGTTTTTCTTGATGGCCCAGATTTGGGCGACGTTCATCAATGATAGGGGAGCGTAGTCGCTGTAGGGCGCGATGGACATCACGCGCTCGAAGTATTTGATGGCTCGGTCGTGATTGAGGAAGCCGGGTAGCACGCCGAAAATTTTGACGCGATAGGTTTCTTTGCGATCGACAGCGATTT
>JBCCZW010000449.1:0-4256 GCA_039186805.1 Verrucomicrobiota bacterium | reverse complement strand
GAGCGCCGGGTCGGTGCCCCGGCCTGCAGTGGTGGGGTAGGGGTTCATCGGCCTTATGTCCGATGCTACTTGAGGGTGAGACCTCGTGGTCGGCGGCAGGATGCCGCCGCTCCAAGATTGAGGGTCTGTGGGCCGGTGCCTAGACGGCGTATTCGGGGACGGTGACGCGTTCGACTTCTTCGATGGTGGTCCAGCCTAGAAGCGCTTTCTTGAGGGCGTCCTCGCGAAGGGACCGATAGCCGAGTTTTTTGGCGGCTCGGTAGATATCGGTCAATGGCCTGTTGTTGCCGATGAGGTCGCGCATTTCTTCGGAGACTTCGACGATTTCGTGTACGGCGACGCGCCCGCTGTATCCAGTCATATGGCACATCTTGCAGCCGCAGCCTCGGTAGAATTGCACGCCGGGCGTGATAGAGTCTGGCAGAAAATACTGTTCTAAGATTTCTTGTTTGGGAGTGTACGCTTCTTTGCAGCTGTCGCAGATTCTGCCGACGAGTCGTTGCGACATGACTCCGTTGATTGCAGGGGCAACCATGTAGGGATCGACTCCGATCTCGATCAGGCGAGTGATGGCCTGAATCGCGTTGTTCGTGTGAAGCGTGGTCAATACCATGTGCCCAGTGAGGGCGGCTTCGGTAGCGATCTTGGCGGTTTCCGCGTCGCGGATCTCACCGACGAGGATGACATCGGGGTCTTGGCGAAGGGCGGAGCGAAGTACTGCTTGGAAGTCGAGGCCGATCTTGTGCTTGACCTCAAAGTGATTGACTCCGGGGAGCTGGTACTCGACGGGGTCTTCGATCGTCATTATGTTGCGCTCGCGATCGTTTAGGTAGTCGAGAGCTGAATACAGCGTAGTGGTCTTTCCTGACCCGGTTGGACCGGTGACGATGAACACGCCGTTTGGCTTGGCCACGGCGCTGCGGAATTTTTCTCGATTGCTGCGGGCGAAGAGAAGCTCGTCGAAATTGGGGAGACCTTTCTTACCGGCTTGCCCGAGGAGGCGGATTACGCACTTCTCACCGTGCAGTCCTGGGCAGGTGGATACGCGAAAGTTCTGGCTGAAGGAACCGACTTCCATGGAGAAGCGTCCGTCTTGCGGCGTTCGCGTATTGGAGATATCGAGGTGTGAAAGGAATTTGATGCGGACGAGGACGGCGGTTTGGACTTGCTTGGGGAGGTGGGCGAGGTCGCGGAGGTTGCCATCCACCCGCAGGCGGACGACGCCTTTTTCCTTGTGAGCTTCGATATGGATGTCTGAGGCGCGTTGTTTGAAGGCGGAGTAGAAGACGCGGTTGGTGACGTCGATCATCGCGTTGGACTCAATGAGCTCCATGAGCGCCTCGCGATCTTCGAGGGCTTCGTTCTGACCTTCGGTGTAGGCTTCGAGTTGGCGAAGGGCTTCGTCGAATGAGATATCGGTTTGGTACTCGACTTCGATGGCGTGCTCTATGTCTTCTTTATGGGCGTAGAGCGGGCTTATGCGGCATTGCAGATAGCGCTCGAGCGACTCGACGAGTTGGCGATTCGTGGGATCCTCCATCGCCATGGAGATGTATCCATCGAACTCGTACAGACCAATTGCTACGATACGCTTGGCCATTTCGGCCGGGATCCTTTTTTCCGAGGCAAGGTGGATGTCGATAGATATAGGATCGACGAAAGTGGTATCGAGAGAGCGAGCCCAGAGTTCGCCTGCGTGATCCTTCCGCATGTATCCTTTCTCGATAACGTCGAGAAGGAGGGCCGAGTGGTCTGCCTTGTGCTTGGATACGAGGGCGTTGAGCGAGTTTGGGTCGAACCTGCCGGAATCCTCGAGGAGGTTAACGAATTTGTCGCTTCTAATTTCGCGCATTGATTCTCTCTCCAAGGTTGAAGATTTGGCCGATGGCGTCCTGGCTGACGAGGTCGCGTGAAGCGATTGCGGCGTCGAATTCCTTCTCTGCTTCTTTTCGCATTTTGCGAAGGTCGTATTTGACGATGCGTTCGGCTAGGCTGGCGATTTCAGCTTCTTTCGTTGGATCTTTTGGCGTATTCATTTTTTGGGTATGGATTACGCGGCAGCGGTTTCGAGAGCGTTGAGGACCTGTTGGATATTATCTTTGATCTCGTCGGGGGTTTGAGTCTTGAGGATATAGTACAGGGCTCCTTTGTTCGCGGAGTCTTCTACCGCTTCTCGGGTGGAAACGGCGGTCATCATGACAACGGCGGCGTTTGGGTTTATTTTTCGAATGTGGCCCAAGGCTTCTAGGCCGTTCATCTTGTTCATATTAATGTCGAGCAAGACGAGGTCGGGCTTGTATTCTTGGAAGGCGTCGACAGCGTCCATGCCGTTTTGCATTTGGTAGATTTGCTTGATGCCGAGATCCATGAGCAGGAGCTTGAGAAAGGTCCGCATGTGGGCTTCGTCGTCGGCGATGAGAGCTGTGATTTCTTTGGACATGGTATCTAACGTTTAAAGGTTACGGTGAAGCGGGCTCCGCCTTCGGGGCGATTTTCAGCTTTGATGGAGCCATTGTGCGCGTCAGCGATGCGCTTGCAGACGAACAGGCCGATGCCGCTGGAGGACTCTCCTGCGGTGGGTTGGTTTGAAGTGCGTCCGAATTCTTGGAAGAGCTTATGAAACTCGTCTTCCGGGATGCCGGGGCCTTCGTCTTCAACGATGAGGAGGAGTTGGCTTTTATCTCCTCCCACGGTAAGGGTGACTTGGGTTTCGGGCTCGGAGAACTTGATCGCGTTGGTGATGAGGTTGTCGATGAGTCGCGAGATGAGTTTCTTATCAACGGGGAGCCGTGGATCGATTTGATCGCTTCGGGTACGGATTTTGATGCTTTTCTTTTCGGCGCTGACTGAGTGCAGGGTGGCTGCGAGTTCGACGAGGTTTTCGATATTTTCGAGGCGTTTTTCGACCTTCATCTTTCCGGTCTCGAACATTGAGATGTCGAGGAGGTCTTCGACGAGGGTCAGCATGGACTCGGAGGCCTGGACGATGGTTTGGACGAGTTCCTTCTGGCTTTCGTTGAGAGGGCCGAATTGCTCGCCGTCCAGGTATTGGGATATGCCGCGAATTGAGACGAGCGGGTTGCGGAGGTCATGGGAAGCCACTCCTAGAAATTTGGTTTTGGACTCGTTTTTGCGGTTTAGGGAGCAAATGGCTCTTTGGTCTGCCATCTTTTCTCGATAGGCGCGGATGTGGTGTTTGACGCGGCTGATGACTTCGATGTCGCGGATTGGTTTGACGACGTAGTCGCTGGCGCCGACTTGGTAGGCGGTTTCCAGCGTATCTGCATCTGTGAGCCCAGTTGAGAAGATGACGGGCAGATTGGCAAATCGCTCTTTTTCGCGGAGGCGACGGCAGAATTCGATACCGGACATACCTGGCATCATGATATCGCAGTAGATGAGATCGGGGCAGTCCTTCTCCAGGTATTCGAATGCTTCTTCGGCTGAGAATACGCCTTCGTAGCCGATTTGCCCTCGCGTAAGAAACTTCTTTACGAGTTTGTGCACGAGCACGTCGTCGTCGACTACCAGCACAGTGGCGTTGGCGAGTTCTGGCTTTGGCGAATGATAGAGAGTTGTTTGGTCTGTTGCTAGCATGGATGACCTATCCTTAGGGGGAGTCATTTACCCGGAATGGTAATCGGCAGGATAGCTGCTCTATTTAGACCAAGGAGGAGAAAGTGGGGTGCTTTGCGGCGTTTTTTCGTTGGGATCGCGGTGAGCGCAGCTCATCGATCCTAGTAGATCTTGCGGGATTTGAGAAAGCCAAGTCATTGCCTTGGCGTACGGGAGCGGAATGCGCTAGCGGCGGCAATTCCACTCTTCTGAGTCGAATTGCTCGACGAGCTGATCTTCCTCGGAGGCGTTCCAGTGCGGCCAGGATTGATAGGCGATTTCGGCTTCGGCGATTTTAGCGATTTCGAAGATGAAGTCGTTGTAGAAGCGGTTCCACTCGAGACTGGCGACGGTGGGTTTCCAAATAGAGCCTTGCATTAGAAAACCGAGCTTGGTGCGTTTTTGAGCGGCGCCTGATACTTTGGTGGGAAAGTTTTTCAGGACGACGTCGTAGAGTTCAGGTTTGTTGAAGCAGACGCCTGGAGTAATGTCCTCTTGAGCGCTTAAATTGAGCGCGGCATTGACCCCTTGCTGGCCCATGGCGTCGACCATTGCCTCATGAATGGAGCGATAGGTGTCGATGGGTTGACCTTGGCAGAGGGGGTGGGTGGACGGGATCACGAGGGAGTAGGTCCAGTCGT
>JBCCZW010000448.1:0-4256 GCA_039186805.1 Verrucomicrobiota bacterium | reverse complement strand
GGCAATTTGGAGGCCATGTTCGATATTTTACCGGACATCTATTTTTACGTGAAGGATCGAGAGTGTCGATGGGTGTTGTGCAACGAAGCGAGCCTCCGATTGCTCAATTTGAAGAGCAAGGACGAGATCGTAGGCAAGACGGAATACGATTTTTTCCCTAAGAAGGTGGCGGATACGATCCATCAAGATGATTTGGATTTGATCGAGAACAATCGCTCGCTGATCAATCGGACGGAGCTAATCGTGGACGAAATCGGTCATATGCTCTGGGTATCCACAAATAAATTACCGCTTTACGGGCATGATGGGGAGGTGCGAGGTTTAATGGGGACTACCCGCGTACTCAGACGCTCGGACACCTTGCCGGATAGTTTTCAGCAGTTTGCGAAGGCGGTGGAGTTCATCCAAAAACGGTACTCGGAACCGATCGACGTGAAGGAGTTGGCGCGGATGAGCGGTCTTTCCGACAGTCAATTTCGGCGGCGATTTGGACAGTTGTTCGGTGCGGCGCCTCAGCAATTCGTACTAAAAGTGAGGTTGCAAGCGGCTTGCCATCTTTTGAGTTCGAGCGATGAGAGTCTTTCTGAAATCGCCCAGCGATGCGGTTTTTGCGATCAGAGCTACTTCACCCGGCAATTCAGAGGATTCTTCGACATTTCGCCTAAAAAGTACCGGGATACCTGGAGAAGGTAGTCAAATCTGAGGATTATTCGCTCAGGCAGCGTGAAGGGGGCTCGACGGGGAAGTTATCGTGAGCGAATTGTTATAAAATACAATCGCTCTACTAAAGACGGTAGGGAAGGGCTTCGGGTATAGTTGTCTCCGGTTAAGTCACACTCGTCTGTAAAACGGTCGCCAACCCTCTCATTGATTCTCATGCCCCAAATAGAGATAGATCGATATCGTGTTAGCTACGAAACGCGTGGCGAAGGGCGGAATCTTGTGTTCCTTCACGGTTTGGGAGCGGACAGAAGGCAAGCGCTGGCGGCGACTCGAAACCTCACGGAAGTGAAGGTCGTTTGCATTGATATGCCAGGTCATTTTGAAAGCGATGGCGAGCACTACGAAAAAGCGGGTGGGAGCTACGCATTCGAGGCGTTTGGCGATCTTGTATTGGGCGTGATGGATCGACTGGGGATGGGCAGCGCTGTCTTGGGCGGCATTTCGATGGGAGCGGGGATTAGCTTGAATTTGGCCTTGCGGGCTCCGGAAAGACTGGAGGGTCTCGTTTTGGCGCGTCCTGCTTGGCTGGATACAGAGGGTCTTCCGCAATTGAGAGTGGTGAGAGACATGGGGGAATGGATTTTGAGTGGAGGCGTCTCTAATGCTGTGGAAAAGCTAAACTCCGACGTTTTGTATGCCACGCAGTTGGAAACGAATCCGAACTGCGCTTCATCGATTGCGGGGGCTCTGACGAGACCGCAAGCTTTAGAGGCGGCGCGGGTTTTGATCGACATGGTAGAGGATGCTCCTGTCGATTCGCTGAAGCGTCTGGAGGGCCTTGAAATCCCAGCGATCGTCATTGGGAGCGAAGGGGACCCCTTGCATCCGGTGGATATCGCGGAAAAGATCGGCGCGCTCCTTCCGCTTGGCCACTTCGAGGAGTTGCCGCCTCGCTACTTTGAAGCGGAAAGGCATCAGGCGGCTTTCGATGAAATTGTGGGAAAGTTCCTGATCGGATTGAATAGGGAAAAAGCGACGACTTAATTTTAGTTTTTGGATTTAGACATGATTACGAAACGAATTAGCACTGAACAGATACTCGCGAAACTTAAGGCCAAGGTCGATAGCCGTCAGCCGATCATGATTTCCAGCGCCGGCAGCGGCTTGGTAGCGAAGCTTCTGGAAAAGGCCGGCACTGACTGCATCAATACCTTCGCAGGCGCACGCTTGAGGGCGAATGGCATGGGCACGATGTCGATGATGTGGCCAAATCTGGATTCAAACCAGCAGACGCTCGACTACACGAGAGAAGATATCATGCCGGCATTGAATGGCGAGGCTTTCGTTTGTGCCTGCTTGAATGCGAATGACCCACTGAAGGACATGCGGATGGTATTGGAAGATTGCATACGCATGGGGGTCAATTCGGTTTCGAATATAGGACCGTCGATTTCGTATGTGGATCACGATAGCGAGATCTACAAGGTAATGACGAGCGCGGGAATCACGCTTCAGAATGAAATCGACATGCTTAAGCTCGCTAAGGAAGAGATGAATTTGGTGAGCATCGGGCTCGCCTTTACTTTGGAAGATTCGATTGAAATCTGCAAGCAGGCGAAGCCGCACGTCTTCTGTTACCACGCCGGTACGACGAAGGGCGGCCTGAAGGGATACGACAGCGGAATGACGATCGAGGAAACAGCGGCTCAAACAGAGGAGGCTTACGCGAAGTGCCGCGAGGTTCATCCCGATGTGATTCTAGTAGGTCATGGGGCGGCGATGGAAAACCCCAATGATGCTCAGTATATGCTGGATCACACCTCGGGCCATGGATTTTGGACGGGCTCCTCGACGGAGCGATTACCTATTGAAAGAGCAGTCACTGCGGCGGCTACGGAGTTCGCAGGTTTGAAATTCAGCAAATAAGGAGGACTGGAAATGGCGTTAGATAGATGCGTGGCCGTATTGGCTACAATGGATACAAAAGGCGATGAATGCGAGTTTCTCAGGCAGGAGATAGAAAAGCTTGGCGGACGCGCAATGCTGATAGATATCGGCGTCATTGGAACGACGAAAATCGAAGTCGATATTGAAAAGGAATTGGTGGCTGCGGAGGGTGGTAGCTCGATGGAGGAGCTCTTGGAGGATCCCAGCCGTCAAGAGGCGACGAAAGCGATGGTCGCAGGTTCGATTTCCTTGCTGCGAAGGCTCATCGAGGAGGAAAAGATTGGGTCGTTGATCGGCTTGGGAGGAACGCAAGGTACGGATGCCGGTTGCCGCATCATGCAAGAGTTACCTTACGGCTTTCCTAAGCTAATGGTTTCGACGATGGCCTCTGGAGATACTTCGGGGTTTGTGGGGATCAAAGATATCACGATGATGTTCTCAGTGAGCGACATCTTAGGATTGAATCCCTTTTCAAGACGTATCTTGGCAAATGCCGCAGGGGCCGCCTATGGCATGGCGCTGGTGCCTCATTCCATAGAATTCACCTCCGACAAGCCTTTGATCGGCATTTCTAATTTAGGCGTCTTAACGCGCGGTACGATGAAGGCGATCAAGCTGTTGTCGGATCGTGGATACGAATCGATCGTGTTTCATGCAGTCGGTTCTGGCGGGAAGGCTATGGAGCAGATGATGAAGGAGGGAATCATCAAGGCGGTATTCGACTACGGTTTGGGAGAGATTCCCGATGCCTGTTTTGAGGGAATCCGCGCTTGCGATGACGAGCGACTTACGGTGGCGGGGAAATTGGGGTTGCCGCAGGTGATTGTTCCCGGGGGCGTAGATCATCTGGGCGTGTTGCTAAGCGAAGCGAATGTGGTGCCGGATCGGTATAAGGATCGTCAATACGACTTTCACAACCCGGTGATCTTCGTGCCTCGCTGCAGCAAGGAAGAGTTGCGAACGGTGATGGAGAGCATTGCCGACCGTTTGCAGCATAGCAAAAGCAAGACGGTCTTTATGCTCCCGAAGAAAGGAGTGAGCAGTTATGGGGTACCTGGTGGCGTTCTGCACAATGAAGAGGGCGATTTGGCGTTCCATGAGGACGTGCGGGAACTGCTTCCGAAGCAAATCGAGCTGATCGAAATGGACAATAACGCCGAGGACGAAGCATTTGTGGAAAAGGCTGTGGATACTCTGATAGCGTTGATCGAAAGCGGCGTGCCTGCGGAGGCCTCACGCATATGAGCGCGAAAACTGATCTCATTCGGCGTCTAAAGCGCGGGCGTCCTCAGCTCAGCGTTGGAACTCTGACGGGTAGCATGATGAATCAAGCAAGAGAGTTGAATCTGCTTGAAGAGTCAGGCGTCGAGCTGCTGCATTTAGATGTGATGGATGGCGTGGCTTGGCCGAAGATTACGGTGGGCCCAGGTTTTCTCGCAGGATTGGAAACCACGCTCGTCAAGGATGTGCATTTGCTAGTCGCTCGACCTGAGAATCACATTGATGGTTTTGTCGCTGCGGGAGCGGATGTCATTTGCTTTGCACTGGAGCATAGCGATGATGTGGGAGGGGCTCTATCCAAGATTACGAATTCGGATCGAGAAGTTCTTTGCGGCGTATCCATTTATCCAACTACGCCCTTGGAT
>JBCCZW010000447.1:0-4267 GCA_039186805.1 Verrucomicrobiota bacterium | reverse complement strand
GTAAAGGAGATGGTATTCGCGGTCGAGTTTGACGCTGTCTTTGATATTCTGGGTTGAGACGCATTTTTCTTGGGCGTCGAGATTGGCTTCGAGTTCGTCGATTTGATGAGGAGCGAGTTTGCCAGAGAGCGACTTGACGATGTAGGTCTCGAGCGCGGTGCGAAACTGGAAGTGTTCGGAGATCTCGCGGGCGTTCATGTCGCGAACGACGACACCTTGCTGCGGGGATACTTTGATGTAGCCCTCCAGCTCAAGTTTTTCAAATGCGGCTTTGATTGGAGTTTTGCTCATGCCGAGCCAACTCGCTACTTGTCGCTCCGAAAGGAAGTCGCCGGGCGCGAAGCGATTGCTGAGAATGCGTTCCTTAATGCGAGTGTAGGCTTTATCCTTGAGGAGGGGTTCCGTACGGGAAGGCGAGGATCTGCGTTTGCGTGACTGAGGCATGAAGAGGAAGCCTATTAAATCACGATGGGGAAAGCGTCGGACAAGTATAAATTTTGTGGTCAGCGGAAACTGAAGAGCTGCTCCGAGACGAAACAAACAGAAACCCTCATTTGACGGGCCGGTTTGACTAATCAATTGACATCGTACTGAGATCTCAGTTGCTTCCGGTTTCTTCTTGAGAATGCAAAGCGCAGCTCGAAACGAAGGGCGAATCGATCCCTTTGCCTTAAGGCAGCTCGGACGATCGGATCTGCAGGTTCCTGTTTTGGGCTTTGGTGCGGGAACTTTGGGAGATCCGACCGAGGTGATAAGCGATGAGCAAGCTGAGGCCACGGTGGATCTGGCATTCGATAGCGGTGTGAGGTTCTTCGATACGGCCCCATGGTATGGTCTGACGAAGAGCGAAAGACGCTTGGGGGCGGCGTTGTCGAAGAGGAACCGCGACGCGTATTTGGTAAACACTAAAGTGGGCCGGTTGATGGTTCCTTCCGAAGATCCAGATGGGTTACGGCGGAACCGTTGGGCGGGTGGTTTGGATTTCGATGTCTTATTCGATTATACGGCGGAGGGTTTCGAGCGATCGTATCGCGATAGTCTAGATCGCATGTCGATGGATCGTGTGGACGCTTTGGCGATTCATGACTTGGATTTCAAGTTTCATCATACGGAAGAGGCGGTGGATTCCTGTTTGGATCAATTGGACCGCGGGGGCGGATTCGAGTGGTTGCTCGAGAAAAAGCGGAATGGAGAGATCCAGGCGATTGGAGCGGGGCTTAATCAAATGGAAATGATTCCTAAGTTCTTAGATCGCTTTGATGGTTTGGACTATTTTCTGGTGGCGATGCCCTACACTCTGTTGTATCAGCCGATGATGGACGGCGGTTTTGCTCGCTGCCGCGACGCGGGGGTTTCTTGCATCATCGGAGCTGTATTCGCTTCGGGGATACTGGCTCTCGGAACGAAAGTCGCTTCGACTTATGGCTATGCGCCGACGACGGAGGAGGTCTTGGCGAAGGTGCGGAGGATTGAAAACGAGTGTGAACGTTTTGGCGTTCCTTTAGGAGCGGCGGCTCTGCAGTTTCCTTTGGGACATCCTCAAGTGGATTGCGTTATACCGGGCGGGAATTCGCCGGAGATCGTCGCGCAGAATCTCGATTGGATGCGGTTCGAGATACCTCAGGAATTTTGGATGGCATTGAAGAAAGCAGGATTGTTGAGGGAAGACGTTCCGACTCCGTAAGGCTCTATGATTCAATCTGTCTACGACCTCGAGATCTGCGATTGCCACCATCATCTGTGGGATTTGAAGGAATTGAGCTACCCTTGGCTCATGGGAAATGGCTTCGCAAACCAGCGGGTTTGCGGCGACTATGAAGGGATTCGGAATCGGAATTTTCTTTTGAAGGATTTCCGGGAAAATCGGGGTAGGCTTAAGGTCACGCGATTGGTGCACGAGGAGGCTGTGGTCGATCGAGCAGATCCCGTCGCGGAAACCAGGTGGCTACAACGTATCGCGGATGATTCGGATTCGGAAGGGATGCCGCATGGGATTGTGGCTTATGCGGATTTTAGTCGGGATGATATCGAAGCGATTTTAGAAAGCCATTGTTCGTATCCAAATATCAGAGGCATTAGGCAGCTCGTTCATGAAGCCTATATCGACCCTGAAGATCCGAAACTGAGTTTGCTGGAGGAATCTAGCTGGCGGACGCGGGTGGGTCTGTGCGAGAAGTACGGTTTAAGCTTCGACCTGCAAATTTATCCTCAACAGGCATCTGATGCGGAGAAACTAGTCGCTGAGCACCCGGGCGTGACATTCATCGTGACGCATAGCCTTTTGCCAGTTTCGAAGGACGCGGATTATATGGAAGTCTGGGAAAAGGCGGTGAAGCGGATAGCGCGATTCGATAATGCGAATATCAAGCTTTCGGGCTTTGGAATGTTCGATCGTGATTGGAATGCGGATACGGTGAGTGAAGTTGTTTTGCGGGTGATCGATGCTTTCGGAGCGAGGCGTTGCGCGTTCGCGAGCAACTTTCCAGTGGATAGTCTCGCCAAGATGACTTACGTTGGTTTGTGGGAGACCTTCTTCGAAGTGGTGAGAGAATTTAGCGATGGCGAGAAGGCGGCTTTGTTCTCGGAGACAGCTAAGCGGTTGTATCGCCTTTAGAGGGTGACATGAAATTATGGATACGTATGAGATCGCGGTGGTAGGCGGAGACGGAATAGGTCCGGAAGTTTGCGAGGCGACGATTGAGGTTTTGGAAGCTGCAGTGGGTCCCGAACGGACCTTGGTTTGGAAGCATCTCAAGGCGGGAGCGAATAACTTTCTGGCGACGGGAGTTTGCCTGCCGGATGAGACCATTGAAGCTTGTCGCGAGGCGGATGCTATTTTGTTGGGAGCGGCTGGCTTGCCTGGGGTATTGTACGAAGACGGGACCGAAGCGGGTCAGGATACGACTTTGAGGCTGCGTTTCGAGTTGGACCTCTACGCGAACCTGAGACCAATCAAATTGTATGAAGGCGTAGCCACCCCCTTGGAAGGGCGGCCGGCGATCGACTATGCCATCGTGCGAGAAAACAGTGAGGGGCTTTATGCTTCGCGTGGAGGAGGCAATACGCTTCGAGGCGAAGTGGCTTCCGATACGATGCTCATGACGCGGAAAGGAGTGGAGCGTATTGCGAGGAAGGCGGCTGAACTCTGCCTGCAGCGCGATGGGGCTCCGCTAGATGGAAAGCGGCGGGTAACGATCTGCGATAAAGCGAATGTTTTGAGGTCCTTCGCATTTTTCCGATCGGTGGCGAGCGAAACGCTTCTCGAGTATCCGGAAATTGAGGTCGATTATGCTCTGGTCGATGCGCTCTCGATGTACTTGGTGACGCGACCTGGTTACTACGATGTGATTGTGGCGGAAAATATGTTTGGAGATATTCTATCCGATTTAGGAGCAGCGACGATTGGCGGTTTGGGTTTGGCCGATTCCGCGGAAATTGGCGATGGGCATGCTTTGTTTCAGGGCTCCCATGGATCGGCTCCTGACATTGCGGGAAAGGGAATTGCGAATCCTGTAGCGACGGTTCTTTCAGGTGCGACTATGTTTGACTGGCTGGGTAGGACCAGGGAAGACGACTTTCTCGTGGCGAAGGGAGCTGCGATTAAATCGGCTGTTCGGAGGATGCTGGCGAGAGGGACCGGTTTGACGAGAGACCTAGGTGGTAGCGCTTCGATGAAGGAATGCGTTGCCGCGATTCTGGAGGAATTGTAGCTTCACCCGTCGCGAGAGGACTGGGTTGGTGCTCGCAGTAAATGAAAAATGCAGATCGAGCGATCTGCCTTTGCGCAGGTGTTTTGAGAGAAAGAAGACCAAGACCTCGGTCTCTACCAATTTTGCTGAGTTCTTAATTCAGACGTCCGATCCGGTTCAGAAGGGAAGTCTTCGCGCGGCGATGGCCTGCGGCTGCGTGATGGTATTCTCCTTTAGATAGGCTACCATTTCTCTGATCCATTCAGTAGTTGAGGTGACATTGTACTCAACCTCTGGAGTGACGTGCATGACCCCTCCGCTGTTGCCGAAGGTTTTCAATGAGCGAGCAGGAATATCTAGTTCGAGGGCCTCGTAGTAAGCGTTTGCTTCAAGGAGCTTTGGCAGCAGCGTCTTTTGATTGAATCCGTATGCGGGAGAGTTGGGGGATCGAACCAGTAAGATCGGAGAGAGAATGCGGCTGAAAATGCGAGTGTAGGCATCTGCGCGGCTGGGGTCGGTCTGTCGCCAGATTTGCTCGGGTGAGAGGTTTTCACTCGAGTTGATGACGTCCTCGTAGG
>JBCCZW010000446.1:0-4269 GCA_039186805.1 Verrucomicrobiota bacterium | reverse complement strand
GCTCACTTGACCAAAGTGGGCCATGATTGCTCCGGACATCAGCCCCCAACTCAAAATCGCGCCCCAGATTATGCTCGACCGAATGAGCAGCAGCACACAAGCGACCAGCTCGAGGAAACCGATCGTCTTGTAGCCCGCGGCTCCCATTCCGAGTTGGGCAAAGAGTTCTACGGTTTCGGCGGCATCGGTGAATTTGAAGAAAAGCGTCTGCCCCATGATGACGGCGATGACGACTTGAGCGATCCAGGAAATGATATTCTTTTTGTTCATCAGTGTTGAATTGGCGTGTCGTTTTTAGCTTGAAAGCCTTAAGAAGCGGCCCGAATTGAGTCCGGCCGCAACCAACCATCGCTCAGGAGCGTGTTGGCGGGAATAAAGAGGTTTTCGACGCTGAGCTCAGAGAAGCTTTTGCACCCAGTGGCGCGAAGCAACTCCTGAAGATCGTGTTCGATATGATGGACATAATTTGCAACACGGGGCGCGCGGCTCTCGATCACGAGACCCTTTTGCAGTTCTGGATCGTGAGTTGTAATGCCAATGGGGCAGGTGTTGTTGCCACACTGAAGCGCCTGAATGCAGCCGAGCGAGAGCATAAAACCGCGAGCGCTGTAGATCGCATCAGCGCCCAGCGCAAACGCCATAATTTGTCGCCCCGGGCTAACCAGCTTTCCGGAAGCATTGAGTTTCATTCTATCCCGAATGCCGTAGCGAAGCAGGCATTGATGGATCGCATGAAGCCCGGCTGCGAGCGGCATCCCGACCCCGTCGAGGAATGCCTTGGGGGCAGCACCGGTACCGCCTTCGGCGCCGTCGACCGTGATGAAATCCGGATAGACTTCTTGGCGCTGCATCTCTTCAACCAGGGCCTCAAATTCCTTGATGTTACCGAGGCAAATCTTGAAGCCAGTAGGAAGTCCAGAAGCGTCCTGAACGCGCTTGATGAATTGAACCGCGCGCTCGGCCGTATCGCATTCAGGGTGGTACGGAGGGGAAACCACGTCGTTGCCCTTTGCCACTCCGCGGAGCTCAGCGATTTCATCAGTGATTTTTTCTTTTGGAAGAAGTCCGCCCTTACCCGGTTTGGCGCCTTGGGAGAACTTTATCTCGATCATCTTAATCTGCGGTTTGGCGGCGAGCTCGGCGAGTTTCGCGTCATCCAGTAAACCGTCGTCAGTGCGGACGCCGAACTTTGCAGTCCCGATCTGGTATATCAGGTCGCAATCCTCCATCAGGTGATACTTTGGATACCCGCCTTCTCCCGTATTCATGGGGATGCCGGCCTGCTTCGCTCCCCGCGCCAGAGATCGCACTGCGTTCGCGCCGAGCGCGCCATAGCTCATCGCGCTAATCATGATAGGGTGGCTTATGCTATAAGCCGTATCCAAGCCGCGCTCCTCACCGTAAGTGACTTTGAAAGGCTTGAGGTTCTCTTTTGCGGTCGGGTACATCGAGTGTCGGACCTTGATCTCGCTCGCGTCAAAACTTTGCTGCGAGCCGAAGGAACTTGCTGAGTCGACGTTCTTTGCCTTGCGGTAAACCTCCGAGCGTTCTTCGCGATTAAAGGGTCGCTCATCCTGGTCGCCTGCGAAGAGATACTGTCGCATTTCCGGTCCAACGCTCTCCAGCATGTAACGGGCCTGACCTAAGACGCCGAAGTTCCTCAAGATGGTATGCTCTGTTTGCACGTTCTGGTAGAAGAAGTTTGCGATCGTCAGAAAGAGAAAGGCAACTGTGAGAAAATGAAAGTAGAAGCTCGTGATCGTGCCGAGGGCGAAGAAAATGATGAATGCGATCGGAATCGCCTTATTCACGAATTTGGAGACCTTGTGCAGGTCGATGTGCAATGATGAGGCCATACCATTTGGGAACGTTTGTTTAGCAGGGAAACGAATGGTTGAAATGTCGGAGAGATTGAGTCGGCGTACAGGAGAAGCGGTCGGGGGCGGATCGTTTCACATTATTCGTTCTTGAGTCGCGCCCAGTGCTTGTGTCCGTCCGCAATGTTGTCATCGAGATCCTCTTCCCATTGCCCCCGCGTTTTCTTACTGTAGTTGAGATAGAGTTTCCCCTCGACAATATTCCAGACGTCGGGGTCGATGCCCGCAGTGTAGCCCTCTGAGACCGCCCAAGCGCAGTAGCCGCCGAACTGCGGGGCATATTTATCCGGATCGGCCTCGAAGGCCTTGCGGTTTTCCTCGCTGGCAAAGCGCCACTCGGCGTCATTGTATTCAAGCTCGATCGACTTCTTTCCCTTCGCGGGCTTGCCCTCAGTAAAATACGCGACGGGATCATAGCCTTCGATAGCGACGCCCCCGAAAAACGTCTTGTTGATGCGGGCATCTGCTCTTTGGACGAAGAAAATGAGGCAAAGCAAGCATAGGCTTTTGAGAAGATATTGATTCATAAGGTTTATGCAATGGTTGGTTCTATGCGAAAGGCACTGAACGCTTGATACATCACCTCCTCATGTTATTCCTCCAAGGATCCGTTTTTTATTTGCGTCCTCTAGGAAAAAGCCACGCCCGCCATCGAATAACGAGGTGAGGTCCCCCCACCCGCGCTCTCACCGAACCGCATGCGCGGTTCCCAAGTTGGATACTTTTTCTCAGCAGCTGTAGCTGATCGTAGCTTCGCAGAAAGCTGAGTTCAAAGAACGTTGCGGTAAGAGCGCTGCGTACAAATGCAAAGCCACATACTACCCACAATTTCGGAGCGGTGGCCAAGCGCCTTTCGGTTAGGTCTTTTCCAAGCGCGATTGAGCTATAAAAACTCAGTTAACTCTTCCTTGCTCCCGTGTATGCTGAGGATGTTAACATGTTCCGTGTCGGTCCAGACTTTGAATGCTTGGTCCTGAAACTCGTATATTGCAGGGGCAACAGGCAATTTCTCATTAAGCTCACTTTTGCGAACTGTGGTGAGGTGGGTCAAACCCCCGACCCTAAAGCACATCATCCCCATTTTCGCCCCATTATAGTCAAAGACGAAACAACCATACGTAGATTTGTTTTCAACGAGCGCCGGGAGGTTTCGCGTCATAGGCGCATTCAGACTCGCCAGGTATGCTTGCAATTCGTCAGGACGGCTCGACCTCATAGCGTAAGAACTTTCTGCCATCGAGGTCTCAATCTCGCCCGCAAGAAATTGAATCATAGGCGGGATGCCAGCCTGCAATGCGGGAGAATCATCCGAAACGACTTGAGCGCCATCATTCTTGTTCGGAATAGCCATCAGGAGAAAAAGCAGGGCAAACCCCGCGGCGAAGCCAACCCATAGATTACGCCACCACGATTGCGAGCTGTTGGGGATATCTATCGGGGCATGCTCGTCGCTTGGAATCGAAGCGTCCACACAGGTTCGTGTTCGCTCCGCGCCATGTCTTGCCGTCGCTTCGCTCGCCGGAAATCCTTCACTTTCGACCTCTGAGGCGTGAGCGCGCATACCTGCGAGGATGCTGGCCTTCAAATCAGCTTGCGCTTCGACCTGGTTATAGGTCCCGCTGATCCGGGTATCTATCGCTTGTTGGGCGTCAAACCACGCCTTGAGATCGGCATCGATTTGAAGCAGGCCGAGGGCTTCCGCGATCATCGGATCTTGGGCATCTTCAATGCTGCCTGGGCGGTAAAGTTCTAGGATGGCTTTGGCTTCGTCGCGTTCCATATCGCTAAAGGGTTTTGGCGGTCTCGGCTTCCTTGCTTTGAAAGATAGCTCTCAATTGGGCTTTGCCGCGGGAGAGTCGCGACATGATGGTTCCAATCGGCGCATCAAGCACCTCAGCGATTTCCTTGTAGGAGAGGTCTTTCAGGTAAAAGAGACTGAGGGGTTGGCGGTAGACTTCATCAACTTCTTCAAGCGCTTCGACGGCGAGATTGGCATCCATCGAGCGGGGGATGTTCGGCTCGAACGTTCCGCTAGCGGCTTCCAGCTTTTCAGGTTCATAATTATCCATTCGCTCATTCTTGCGCTTACGGCAGAGGAATTCGTTGAAGAGGGTCTTGAAGAGCCAGGACTTGACCTTGGATTTGTCGCGTATTGATCCGCCTTTCTCTGCGTAGATATAGAAAGTCTGTTGGACAAGTTCGCCCGCTTCATGCTCGTTTTTCGCCAAACTGAAGCCGAAGCGATAGAGCGGCTGGTAGTAAGCATTCACTATTCCTTCAAAATTCAACTTGCTTGTATTATCCATGCGAGAAACGAGCAGAGACTTTATTCCTGACAATTAGCTAAGTATTCAAAGAATGAGCATCGAATCCCCACAACCGTAATATCGGT
>JBCCZW010000445.1:0-4271 GCA_039186805.1 Verrucomicrobiota bacterium | reverse complement strand
GAGCAAACGATTCATGGAAGGGTAAATTATTGATTGTCAGGATATTAAGCTTGATTGAGGAGTTCGCGATTCAGTAAACCTCGACGCGTTTGGGAAAGGGCCATTTGAACCTTCGAGGTTGGCATTGCGGTTGCTAATTGGAGGACGAATTGAACTACGCGACAAACATGAGTGATCGAAATCTATTTTCGACCTGTGGCTTGCTTACCGAGAGATGACCAACAATCCAAATTTTACCCAGGAACAGAAGGAGTACCTTCAGGGATTCTTTTCTGGCACCGCGCAACGTTACTTTGCGCCGACGCTTGGCAGGTTGCCGGATGGGCGTTTCACGGCGGACGGAGGTTCCGCCGACTCCGAGATCGAAACGGTCTATGGCACTCCTGTTGAAGATCTCTGCAAGGAGGAACGTATTAAGTTCGAGAAGAATGGCTTGGATTGCTACGAGGATCTTCGTCGTTTGGCAGCGGAAGACAAGTTGCCGCAAGGGCCGGATATTTTTCGCTTCAAGTTCTATGGACTGTTCAATGTAAGCCCGGCGCAGGAAAGCCTCATGTTGCGTTGTAGAATTCCGGGCGGGCTGATGCAGGCGCATCAGCTGGATGGCATGGCGGAAATGGCTGAGGATTGGGCGGGCGGTTATGCTCACATCACGACGCGGGCGAATTTTCAGCTCCGGGAGATCGAGCCGCGAAATTCGGTGAAGGTCTTGGAAAAGCTCGTTGATCTTGGCTTCACTTCTCGCGGAGCGGGAGCGGATAACTTACGAAACATCACTGGGTCTCCGACCGCTGGATTCGATCCTGATGAGATCTTCGATGTACGCCCTTTAGCGAAGGCGATGCATCACTTAATTTTGAATACACGCGAGTTCTATGGGCTGCCTCGGAAGTTCAACATCTCTTTTGATGGGGGAGGGGCGATTAGCGTTTGCGCGGATACGAACGATATCGCTTTTTATGCGGTGCGAATCGGCGAAGGCAAAGCCGTCGAACCAGGAGTCTATTTTCGAGTGCAACTCGCGGGCATTACGGGTCACAAGCAATTTGCGAAGGATTGTGGGATCCTCATCAAGGCGGATCAGTGCTTGGCTGTAGCGGCTGCGATGATACAGGTCTTTATCGAGAACGGCGATCGCACGAATCGCAAGAAGGCTCGTCTTAAGTACTTGATCGACAATTGGGGCGAACAGAAATTTGTCGAAGAAACGGAGCAGAGGCTCGATTTCGATTTCGTTAAGATGGATCTGTCCGAGTGCGAGATTCGCCGCCCGATTCGTCGCCATGGTCACCTTGGAGTTCATGCTCAGTCTCAAGAAGGGCTAAATTACATCGGCGTCCGCATACCGGTGGGCAAGATGCTGCCGCATCAGATGCGGGGCATTTCCAGAATCGTCCGTCGATACGGCAATGGAGAAATTCGTCTGACTGTTTGGCAGAATCTGCTGATCCCGTATGTTCGTAGTGAGGATGTTGATACGGTTCTCTCTGAAATTAAGGAAGTCGGCTTCGAGTGCGATGCGGATCCAATACTAGGTGGTTTGGTCGCTTGCACGGGTAACTTTGGCTGTAAGTATGCTTCGGCTGATACGAAGTCGAATGCCGTTGAGTTGGGAGACTATTTGAAGAAGGAAGTCCAGTTAGACCAGCCTCTCAACATACACGTAACCGGATGTCATCACTCCTGCGCTCAGCATTATATCGGCGACATCGGGATGCAGTCGGTGAAAGTCAAGGTGGGAGAAGAAAGCGTGGAAGGCTACAGCATAGTGATTGGCGGTGGCGTTGACAACGAACAGGCGATCGCTAAGGAAGTTTTCAAGGGGACGGCCTTTTCGGATATCAAGCCGATGGTGGCTAGCATTTTACGGAATTATATGGCGCAGCGTAAGGACGGCGAGAGTTTCGTCGAATTCGCGGCGGGAAAGAGCGTAGAAGAGCTTAGGGAAATGGCAGCAGTTGCTGTATAGGAGAGTTAAATACATCGAAATATTGCATCGTGAGCGTACCTTACATACCAGATAACGCCCCCTTTACTACGGAGCAGAAAGCTTGGTTGAATGGCTTTTTGGCAGGCATGTTTTCATCGCAAGATGCGGGGCAATCGACTGGAGTGGTGGAGTCTAAGCCGGTGAGCATTCTTTGGGGTTCTCAGACGGGGAACAGCGAAGGCTTGGCTCGCAAAGTTTCCAAGACTCTTGGAGCCAAGGGATTCGCTCCCACCGTGTATGATATCGGCGAATACGATCATTCGAAGTTGGCGGAGGAGTCGTTGCTCTTGATGGTGACTTCTACCTTCGGAGATGGCGAACCGCCCGATAATGCGGCGGAGTTCCACGAGTGGATCTTGAGCGACGAGGCGCCGCAGCTGGAAAAGCTTAAGTACTCGGTCTTGGCTTTGGGGGATACGAATTATCCGGAATTCTGCAAATGCGGCATCGATTTCGATGAACGTTTCAAGGCGTTGGGAGCGACTCCAATTGTGCCGCGGGTGGATTGCGATGTCGATTACGACGATGATTTCGAGGCGTGGCTGAAGGCCGTCGAAGAAGCTGCGGGAGCGACCGGCGGCGATGACTCTGTGGAGGAGGGCCCACCAGACGCGCCCGAGTACGGGAAGAAAAACCCGTTTCCGGCGAAGCTTTTAAAGAGCTTGAATCTGAATGGTGAAGAGTCGGCCAAGGAGACTCAGCATATTGAGATTTCGCTTGAGGGATCAGGGTTCACTTACGAGCCGGGCGATGCGTTGGCGGTAGTACCTTCCAATGATGCGGGTTACGTGGAGGACTTGATCAAAGCGGCCGGATTCAGCGGCTCTGAAGAAGTCGATGGGGCAAGCTTGCGCGAGGCGTTGACCGATAAATATGATGTCACGAATCTGACTCTGAAGGGCTTGAAAGCTTATGCGGCGTTCAGCGGAAGCGAAAAGCTTGCGGCCCTGGCGGAGGATAAGGATGCGTTCAAGGATTACTCTTGGGGACGCCAGTTCATCGATCTGTTGACCGAGGCGCCGGCGAGCTTCGAAAAGCCGGAAGACTTGCTCGGGTTGCTTGGCAAATTGGCTCCTCGTTTATACTCGATTTCTTCTAGCCCCCGAGCCCACGAGAATGAGGTGCATGTAACAGTGGGCGTCGTTAAGTACGATGCTCATGGAAGGGCTCGGAAGGGGGTTTGCTCCAATTATTTGGCTGAGCACAGCGGAGAGTCTCCGGTACGTATTTTCTTTCACCATACGAAGACCTTTAAACTCCCCGAAGATAGCGACACGCCGATCATCATGGTAGGGCCTGGAACCGGTATCGCTCCGTTCCGCGCGTTCTTAGAAGAGCGGGCGGCGGTTGGCGGGAAGGGCAAGAACTGGCTTTTCTTTGGTGACCAGCACGCGGCGAGCGACTTTTTGTATCAAGGAGAGCTTGGCGAGTATTTAAAGAGCGGAGTGCTCACTCGATTGGATACCGCCTTTTCGCGCGACCAGGCCGAGAAGATTTATGTTCAAACGCGAATGATAGAGCAGGGCGAGGAGCTTTGGAGTTGGCTGAGCGAAGGAGGTTGCTTCTATGTGTGTGGCGATGCGTCTCGAATGGCGAAAGATGTGGATAAGGCTCTGCACAAGGTGGTTGAGACGCATGGCGGCATGAGCGAAGCGGAGGCTGCGGATTACGTGAACGCGATGAAAAAGGAAAAGCGCTACTTGAGGGACGTGTATTAGCTATTTCCTTACGCGCTAAGACAATTTGGAATTCCCTATAATCCGATGTGATGGGCCCCCGTTATGCGGGGGCTTTTCGCTTTTTGCGGAGGGTTTGTTAGTGGATTTCAAAAACCTCTGAAAGAAGTCATAGATTTGTGACAGTTTTCAATAGTTACCCTAGGAGGCGTGATACCTGGTATCATAGCTTCTATCCGAATGTAATTTGCGTGGGGATTCTCAATTGAGATCATAAAGTCTTCTAAGTAAGTGAGATATGAGGATTTTGGGACTCGATTGAGGGGTTTTTCCTAAGGGAATGTTACCTGAAATTGTAACATAGTATTCGGTCGTATCAGCTTGAAAAGTTACAAAATAGAAACAAAGTAGAGGTTGATCGTAACACTGCTGTAACAATAGATGCGGCAGGTAACCCAAAGGAGGTACCCCAATGAAAGTATTAATCATCTCACTTGCTGTGGCGTTCTTAGGCAATCTTGCGCTTGCCGATAATCATCGCCAGCCTCTGAAATCATTCGTGGATGTGGGAAGTGTAAATCTGGATACGACCTATGACGCTTATG
>JBCCZW010000444.1:0-4272 GCA_039186805.1 Verrucomicrobiota bacterium | reverse complement strand
GTTCTCCCAAGATTGGTACCTCAAGCACGGGTCCCACCAACGCTTGCTCCCCACCCCATTGCTTCGCGATCTCAGCCACCGCTTCAGACTTCCTCTTCTCTCGCTCATCCAACAAACCTTGGATTTCGCCGAGAGGAATCCACAAGACCAATGCGATCAACCCCAGGGCTCCTGCCTTGAAAACCACACTCTCAGTCAAGCGGCGCCAAATTGAAAACGAGGGATCCAAACTGCCTTCACTCTGATTTTCCATGGCGGCAGTCTAAGATCCTTTTAAGAACTCCTCGTGAACGCGGCGCGAAGTTTCCATGAAAACCGCCTCCCCCTTTTTAGCTGACAAGCCCTCGGATCCCCTATTCTCATCCTCTAGACTATGCAGGAGCACCCCTCACCAAAACCTAGAGCGACTCGCGGCCGTCCCTTCGAACTAGGCGAGGCAGACGAGCTAAAAGGTTGGAGACTTTCGATTTTCTGGCCCCTCGCGCTCCTCACTCGACTCTACCTCAAAACCCTCCAAGTTCGCATCGATCCCGCCGAAGCGGAAGCTCTCCGCCAAACGCCCCCTGGTCGCACAATCGTGAAATGGCATAGCTACTCCCTAGTGACCGCTCGCGTCCTCCAAAAGCTCTTTCGACCCAAGCAAACCGCCGCTCTCATCAGCGCCAGCCTCCAAGGGGCAAGTCAAACCCGCTTCTACCAATGGTACGGACTTCATGTTGAACGCGGCAGTACCTCAAGACGGAGCCTCCATGCCCTCCGCAATCTCATTAAGTTGCAGCGGCAAGGTCACGACACGCTCATCTCACCAGACGGTCCAAGCGGACCCCTCCACACCTACCGACACGGCGCTCTCTTGCTAGCGAGGAAATCGAACGCGCCCATGATACAATTCGGAGTCCGATGCCGCTTCGCCATCCGAGCGAAAACCTGGGACCGACATTTGATTCCCTTCCCTTTCTCGACGCTCGAAGTCCGAACGCAGATCATCGATCCCAGTGAATTAGCCGGAATAGACGACGAACAAATCGCCGCAAAACTCCGTCACGACCTCCTCTCCCTTTCCAGCCCATAAGTCTCGTCCACGGTCCAATCGGCGAACAAAAAAGCGATGCCCAAGGACATCGCCGCTTGTAAAGTCAAATTCAAGGAGTGTTCGTGTCCCTCAGGCCTGAACTCGAAACGCCTACTCGAAAAACTTCTTCGCTTTCTCGAAAAAGGATTTACCCACCGGCTCGTCGGCATCGCCGCTTACCAAGGCAAACTCTTCCAGCTTCTCGCGTTGCTCCGAGGTCAAAGAAGTCGGCACCTCCACGCGAACCCGTACCATCTGGTCGCCATAGTATCCGCCTCGCAAGCTCGGCAACCCCTTGCCCTTCAAACGAAATGTAGTGCCCGATTGGGTACCGGTAGGGATCTTTAAGCTCGCCTTGCCAGACAAGGTCGGCACCTCGATCGTGCCCCCAAGCGTTGCCAAGGTGAACTTGATCGGAATCTCGCAGTAAAGATTCTCGTCCTGGCGATCAAAGATCTCGTGATCCTTGACGTGCACCACGATATATAAATCGCCTGCGGGACCGCCGCCCACGCCCGCTTCGCCATTACCCGCCGAACGAAGCTTCGATCCGGTATCAACGCCCGCAGGAATCTTAACCTTGATCTTCGTGGTCTCATTGACGCGACCTTCGCCGCCGCAACGCGTACATGCCTTCTCGATAACTTTACCAGTACCCCGACACGTTGGGCAGGTCTGACGGACAGAGAAAAATCCCTTGGAAGCGGTTACTTGACCGGTCCCATTACAAGTGTGGCAGGTCGAGATATTGCTGCCCGGCTCCGCTCCGTCGCCGCTACAGCGAGAACAAACCACCGGCTTGCGAAACGAAATCTCACGCTCCAGCCCCTTGGCCGCATCTTCCAATTCGATCTCCAGATCATAACGCAGATCCGAACCCCGCTGAGCGCCGCCGCTCCCGCCTGAACGTCCGCCGCCAAAAAACTCCTCGAAGATGCTTCCGCCGCCACCGCCGCCGAAGACTTCGCTGAAAATATCGAAAGGATCATGGAACGGACCGCCCGCTCCGCCACCGCCACCGCCGGCGCCATTGCTGAAAGCCGCATGCCCATAGCGATCATACGCGGCCCGCTTCTGCTCATCCTTGAGAACCTCATACGCCTCGGAAACCTTCTTGAAGTTCTCCTCAGCCTCTTTGTTGCCGGGGTTTTTGTCGGGGTGATACTTTACCGCCATCTTGCGGTAAGCCTTCTTTAGCTCATCCTGCGTCGCCTGTTTGCTGACGCCCAGCAATTCGTAATAATCCTCTTTCACGTGCAGATCCCCTTAAATCAATTCCAATCCGGAAGCCGCATCAGGCTTCCTCTTTCTTGCCCGCAACGATCACAGTAGCGGGACGCACCAGTCTTCCGTTAAGAGTGAAGCCCTTGCGGATGAGTTGCAGGATCTTTCCATCCTCTACCTCATCACTCACTTGAGTCTGCATCGCTTCGTGCAAATTGTGGTCGAACTCGTCGCCCTTCTTCGGCTCCACTTCCGCCACGCCATTTTCCTCCATTACTCCTTTGAACTGGCTCAACACCATCTCGAATCCTTGAGCCACCAACTTGGCATCATCAGTTTGATTCGCCGATAGCATCCCCAATCCCATATTGTCGTAGACCGGCAACAAGGATTCCAAGAGCCCGGAAACCGCGTACTGGCGGAGCTCATCTTTCTCCCGAATCACACGACGACGATAAGTATCCAAGTCCGCCCTAGCGCGAAGGTACTCGTTGTAATTCTCCTGGGCCTCCGCCTTTGCCTTTTCTAGCTGCTCCTCAAGCGTCAGCTCCTTCACTTCTTCCACTGGAACCGCTTCGTCAGCCGTTTCTGCAACTTCGGGCTCTCCAGCTTCGTTTGGGGCGGCAGATTCTGCAGCGGCTTGCTCGACAGCAACTTCCTCCTCGGAAGATTTCATTTCTTCAGCTTCTTTACCTGTAGCTTCGCTCATAGTGACAAATTCTTACACTCCCTAATCAAAGGGAAATAGAGCGACGTCCAGCTCGTTTTGTACCGAGTCGCTTACATTTGGCGAACTCACCGCCTTTTTACCGCCAGCCCCCGCCAGTAAAGAGCTTCCAGAGACACCCATATTGCAATCCGATCATCCAGATACACCAGTAACCGCGACACCCCTTCGCAAAGCGATCATTTCGGAGGGCCTTCATGACACACTTAGGGGTATTCGCCACACTTGATGAATTCGGTTCATAAATACGTAAACGTTTTCGTACTAATCGAGCGTCTTACTGATAATTTCACGAAATTCTATCTAAAGAATCCAGGGTTTATCCGAAATATCATGTGAGGGTATATAGTGAATCCCACTTATTATGAACTTCTCGCTAAACTCACTAAGCTTCGCCCAACGACTTTTGTTCATCACTGCGGTTCCCGTGGTAGGATTAACTGCGTTCACGTTGGTCATTTTATTCGACCACATCGCGGAAACCCGCGAACTCAACAGTGAAATCGAGTCCGTCGCCGAACTCTCGGAACTCAGCGCTCAACTCGCCAACACGATCCACGAATGGCAAAAAGAACGCGGACGCTCCGCCGGTTTCATTGGCAGCGGCGGAACAAAGTTCTCCAGCGAAATCCGTTCCCAGCACGAGAGCACTGACAACCTCATGGCCGATCTCGAAGAAATCGTCCATTCTCACGACTTCTCAAAATACGGAGGCGAGTTTCAATCGCGCATCGATCGCGGCAAAACGCTCATGAGCGACATCGAAGAGTGGCGATCCCAGATCCTCAAACTAGAGGTGCCCGCCAGCAAAGCCGTCGGCTACTACACGAGCATGATCAACAACTACCTCGATCTTATCGAGAGCATCCCCCAACTCACCGATCACTCTGAGATCTCCCTGTTGGTCGTCTCCTATGCCAAGTTTCTTCGAGCTAAAGAAAATATGGGCATTGAGCGGGCCGTCCTTTCCAACGCCTTCGGCGCAGACGCATTCAAAGGCGATTTCTTCATCAGATACTGCACCGTCATCGCCAACCAAAAGAGCTACCTATACGCATTCAAAGCCTTCGCCAAACCCGAGCATATCGCTTTCTACCAAGAAACTGTCCGCGGACCCCAAGTCGATAAAGTCGCCGCGTGGGAAAAGCTCGCCTTCGATAAAGCCGAAGCTGGTGGCTTTGGCGTCGATCCCTCCGCTTGGTTTGCCGAAATCACGGGCAAGATCGACCTTATGAAGGAGGTCGAAGAC
>JBCCZW010000443.1:0-4280 GCA_039186805.1 Verrucomicrobiota bacterium | reverse complement strand
TCGCGTTAAGATTCCGGACGGCGGCGTGAAGATGTCTTGCGAGCAGGTTTGTTCGACGGGCGGTATCGTATTCGGCGACCTTAGCGACCCGGAAAGTCGCGTATCCAAGCTCCGCAATAATGAGCGAAATTATGCGTTGCTCGGCTACTTGAACACGCGTCCCCGCACGACTTTCTTGGGCAAGCTCCGCAACCCGAACGAAAAGATGCCCGACTACTACGAAATGCCGCTTGCGAAAGCCGAGTACAAGGCGAACAAGCCGAAGGGTTACGGCAAGAAAAAGGAGGGCGGCAAAAGCTACGATGCTCACGGCCATGATCATGCAGACTCTCACCATGAAAATGGAGGCTCACACTAATGGCTAGCGCTCACTCCTCAGTTTCCGAACCGAAGCCAGCTATCCTGGACGAGGTGGATCCCGCGGTCTTGCCTCGGGCGGACCTCATCGAAAATAATCGCGACTTTAATTGGATCACAGAGAAGATCTGCGGCATTATCGAAGAAAAGACGCCGACTTGGTGGTGGGTTTGCTTCGTACTCGCGTGCGGCGTAGCGACTTCGACGGTCGTCGGTATTAGCTACCTTGTAATCGGCGGCGTCGGAGTTTGGGGTCTCGCTAATCCCGTCAATTGGGGTTGGGCGATCGTAAATTTCGTTTTCTGGATCGGTATTGGTCACGCGGGCACCTTGATTTCCGCCATCCTTTGTCTTCTCCGTCAAAAGTGGCGTACGTCTATTAACCGGGCGGCCGAGGCCATGACGATTTTCGCGGTTGTTTGCGCGGCGATCTTTCCGGTTTTCCACGTTGGTCGCGTATGGTTCGCATGGTTTCTCTTTCCGCTTCCGAATGCGAATGCGATTTGGCCAAATTTTCGGTCGGCTCTTCTTTGGGACGTTTTTGCGGTTTCAACTTATGCGACGGTTTCGGTCCTCTTCTGGTATATCGGTTTGCTTCCCGATTTGGCGACGGTTCGCGACAGAGCGAAGACTAAGATCCGCCAAGTGCTCTACGGCTTCTTCGCGATGGGTTGGAGAGGTTCCAATCGGCACTGGAGCAACTATGAAATGTGCTACTTGCTCTTGGCGGGTTTGTCTACGCCGCTCGTGCTTTCGGTGCACACGATCGTTTCCTTCGACTTTGCGATCTCTTTGGTTCCGGGTTGGCATACGACCATCTTCCCGCCGTATTTCGTTGCGGGCGCGATCTTTTCCGGATTCGGCATGGTACTGACGCTCATGCTGCCGCTTCGGGCGATTTACCGCCTCGAAGATCTCATTACGCAGTACCACATCGACTGTATGACCAAGATCGTTTTAGCTACGGGATCTATGGTTGGATACGCCTACGGCATGGAGTTCTTTATCGCGGCTTACGGCGCGAATGACTTTGAAATTTTCGCCTTTGTGAATCGCGGTTTTGGCAACTACGCTTGGGCCTATTGGATCATGATTGGCTGCAATGTGATCTCGCCGCAGTTTTTTTGGTTTAAGGCGCTTCGCGAAAACACCACGTTCGTGTGGGTCGTTTCGATTTTCGTGAATGTGGGAATGTGGTTCGAGCGATTCGTGATCACGGTGACTTCCCTATCTCGAGACTTTGTGCCATCTAGCTGGGGCTACTATTCGCCGACCGTAGTGGATATCTTCACCTACCTCGGCACCTTTGGTCTCTTCTCTGTCTTGTTCCTATTGTTCCTCCGTTTCCTCCCGCTGATGGCGATGGCGGAAATCAAAATGGTTTCCCCGCAGGCGGATCCTCACCACCACTAAACTTTACAACGGCTTAATCATTCCGAAAAATGGCCAATCAATTTGGACTCCTCGCTAAATTCGACACCCCTGCGGACATCATGCATGCTGCGGAGAAGGTGAGAGATGCCGGCTACAAGCAATGGGACGTGATCACGCCGTTCCCGATCCATGGAATGGATCCGTCTATGGGACTGAAGCGTTCGCTCGTGCCGCGCTTCACGATATGCGGAGGCACCACCGGTTTTGTCTTCGGTATGGCTATGATCTGGTATATGAATGCCTTCGACTACAAGATTCTCATCGGGGGTAAGCCTCTCTTCAGCCCAATTTACGCTTTTCCCGTTTCCTACGAGCTGACGATTCTTTTCTCGGCTTTCGCTTCGATCGGAGGAATGTTCCTGTTGAACAAGTTGCCGATGCACTATCACCCAGTGCTCAAGTACGAAAAGATGAACGAAGGAACGGACGATAAGTTTTTTCTCTACATCGAAAACGACGACCCGCAGTTCAATGAGGAGAAGACGCGCGCGTTCCTCGACGATCTCGGTCCAACTGAAATCGAGGAATTGGAGAGATAGGTCGATGCGTTACGTTTATCTCACGTTTTTTTTGGCGGTGATCGCCACTGTTTCGATTCTCGGGTTTCGCGGGGATAAGTCGACTCGGCCGCCGATCGAAGTATTTCCGGATATGGACCGCATGCCGAAGTACCACCCGCAAGGCAAAAGCGAGTTTTTTTCCGATGGCCGAGCAGACAGAATGCCGGTGGAAAACACGGTTCCGCGTGGAGCGTATTTTGAGGACGAATACAAGCAGACTGGTAGGCTTGGAGCTGATTTCGGAATGGGCATACCGGTGGCGCTCAACAATGAGCTGATGGCGAAGGGCGAAGAGCGCTACAACATCTATTGCGCGGTTTGCCATGGACTTGCGGGAGACGGCAAGGGTCGCACGGCAGATTATGGTATGGTAGCGATCGCCGACCTCACTCTGAGTCCATACATGGCTCCTGCGATGACCGATGGGCAGGTTTACGAGATCATCGTTAAGGGTAGCCGCAGTGGGCGAATGTTTGGATACGCCGACAAGCTTTCCGTCGAAGAACGCTGGGCGGTGGTCGCCTACGTGCGCGCCTTACAGCGCGCGGCCAATGGCACTGCGAACGATTTGACTCCTGCCAAGAGAGAGGAGCTAGGACTATGAGCGCGAGTGTAGACAATTCAGGGATGCCCAATCCTAGGAAGTTTCTCATAATTGGAGTCGCCTCTTTGCTGGCGTGCTTGGTTGGGTTTTTTATTCCAGGTCAGGAGCGAGTCGCCGCTTTCTCCTATTTGATTGGAATCATTTTTACGTCTTCGATTGCGGTCGGCATGTTGTTTATGGTGATGATTCACCACATTTTCGATGCCCAATGGTCGGTCATCGTCCGCCGCCAAGCGGAGAACTATCTTTCGGTAATGCCTTGGTTAGGCGTAATGTTTTTGCCTCTTTTTCTGATCACTTATCTTTGGGATCAGGGGGCAGTTTGGCTATGGATGAACGAGGATGCTCCTTTGGGTCATGGCCATGGGACGGTAGGAGAGGATGTTCTTTATCTGAAAAAGACATGGTGGTTGAGCGAGACCTTCTTTTGGATTAGGGCAATTTTGTGTTTTGGAGTTTGGGCCTTCTTTGCTCGAGCCTTTCGCAAGCACTCCTTCTCGCAAGACGAAGACGGTTCTCCTGAGCATACCAAAGCCTGTCGCAAGTTGGCAGCCGCTGGTTTGTTCTCCGTTGCGTTTACTTGGAGCGCGGCGGCTTTCGATTGGATCATGGCCTTGGAATACCATTGGTTTTCGACGATGTTCGGCGTCTGGTTCTTTGCCAATGCGATGCGGGCGGCGCTGGCGGTCATGCTGCTGACGTGCGCATTTCTCGTGGCAAAGGGACCACTCAAGGGAATCTTCAATACAAAGCACTTGCACGACGTTGCGACGCTCTGCTTCGCGTTTACGGTTTTCTGGGCTTATATTAGCTTTTCGCAGTACTTTCTTATTTGGAACGGCAACATTCCGGAGGAGACCTTTTGGTTTAACTTCCGCGAAGAGGGCGCTTGGTGGTATGTGTCTATGGTTCTGGTATTCGGGCACTTCCTTTTCCCTTTCCTCTTCATGCTGCAGTGGCCGCTGAAGACTAGTTACAAAGCCATGACTTTCATGGCGTCTTGGATTTTGCTGATGCAACTTCTCGATTTGTTCTTCAACATCCTGCCATCGCTTAAGGATCATGGTCACGTCTTTCAGATGTTTTATAATCCGGTCCACTTCATTTGGTATATCACCGGCGTCGTAGGCGGCCTGGGCGTGTTGCTATGGGCGTACTGGTCGAGCTTTCGACAACGAAAGATCATCCCAATTCGCGCTCCCCGCATCGGCGAGTGCCGTCATCCGTAGCAGTCTTTTGCCATCCACATGTGGGAGGCTGGGTGAGCGGCGGTTCGCTGCGCGTTGCGGGGGGGGGTGGGGGGGGTGGGGGGGGGGGGGGTGGGC
>JBCCZW010000442.1:0-4280 GCA_039186805.1 Verrucomicrobiota bacterium | reverse complement strand
GACAAATTGAGAGAGTGGAAGGCGAAAGGGTGGCGAGTGGGAATTGTGACGGGCGATATTGCGGAGGACATTGAGGCGCCGCTGATAGTGGCGACATTGGAGACTCAGAAGCCGCAGTTTTTGGAGGGAATCGGTCCAGATCTATTTGTGGTCGACGAGTACCAGATGATTGCGGACCCGATTCGCGGCGTGAATTACGAGCTGACGATCGCGATGGCTCCGGAGGACACGCAGCTGCTTTTGTTAAGCGGCAGCGTCTCCAATCCAAAGGATGTAGTGGAATGGTTGAGACGGATTGGCAGGGCAGCGGATTTGGTGAGCGAACAAAAGCGTCCGGTGCCTTTAGAACAGGTATTTTTGGATGCCTTGCCTTTTAACCCGCCAAGAACCGTGACCGGGTATTGGCCTCGATTGATCGCAAAGGCGCTGATGTCGGATTTGGGGCCGATTCTGATTTTCGCTCCTCAGCGGAAGGCTGCTGAGCGTCTGGCGAAGCAGCTTGCGGGTGCCTTGCCGCAAGAGAATCCGTTGCCGCTTACTGGGGAGCAAAAGCGTTTGGCCGGGCCAAACTTGTCGAAACTGCTTCCGAAGAGGGTAGCTTATCATCACAGTGGATTGAGTTACCAGCAGCGAGCTGGTTTAGTGGAGCCCTTAGCAAAAGCGGGACAATTGCGTATTGTCGTTTCCACTACAGGGCTTGCTGCGGGGGTGAATTTTTCGATGCGCTCGGCTTTGGTGACCGAAAGCGAGTATACGGTGGATCATGTGCAGCAGTTGATTCGTCCCGACGAGTTGCTTCAGATGTTCGGACGAGCGGGGAGAAGAGGCTTGGATGAGGTGGGCTATGCCCTGGTAGCTCCGGACCGGCCGCGATTGAATGAGGCGCGTCCGTTGCCGATAAAGCGAAGTTCTCAGTTGGATTGGCCGAGTCTGCTGAGCGTAATGGATGCCGCTTCGAGACATGGGAAGGACCCCTTTGACGCGGCAAGAGAGGCCTGTCGCCGTTTGTTTGATACAAAGAGCGTTGAAATAAATATTGAGAGACCTGAAGGGTTTGGAGGCTCGGACAGGCGGGTTGGCGATGAGTTTCTCAACGGTTTTCAGAATCAGGAACGGATGGAGCTTAGGAATTCACGGGGCGAATGGGAGGCGCTGCCTGCCGCTCGTAAGATCGCTCTTTCTGAGGCCAAGGTGTTTCGCGAGGGCCAGTGGGTAGAATTCGAGACGGATGCTGAGAGCGTGAGAGGAATTGGCCGAGGCGGGTTGTCTGCGCTGAATCGAGGGAAGAAGAAACGGTTTGGGAAGAAGGTGCGTCTTGCCTATCCGGATACAAAGAGAAAAGGTCTCTTCGAATTGGCGGGCTGGTTTCGAAAGGCATTGGCGCGAGAGTCTGGAAGCGAGTCAGCTGGAGTGCCTAAGCGATGGAGTCGCGATGAGTTGCTGGATTTGCCGATCGAGCGCATCGAAAAAGCTCTCAATCCGGGGATCGTGAAGAAGCGATTTTGGGAAAGGGGGCGGTTGAACGTTTTGATTTCGGTCGGAGCATTCGAAGCTGAGGCGATGATCGATTCTCACGGAGTTGGACTTATCGAGCCGGAGACGCGCAAAGCGTTTTCCGAAGAGCGAAGAAAGCGGATTCACGAATTGACGGACGAGAGGGATCAAGCATTGCGGCGGTCTCCAACCAAGGCTTGGGTTCAATTGGGCTTGATCGAAGGGTCAGGGGCCCTGACGCGGAGAGGCCTGATATTCAGTTACTTTCAAGGAGGGGAAGGTCTGGCGATTGCGGCAGCCTTGGAGGATATGGAGTATGCGGTCGATGCGATCGCTCATGATATCGCTAATTTGCGAGCCGGTTTTCGATTCGATGATCATAGTAATTACAGCTACCGACTGGCTCGAGCCTGCCGCCGGGCGTATCAGGATCGTAGTTACAGCGGCTATCTCGAGCATGGATTGCCTCCTCATTATGGGGAAGGGGCGGCCGAGGTGATTGCCGATCTGGCTCATAGGCCGGGGTTATCTCGTCGGTTTGTTAGCGAAACTCTGCGGATGGGCGATGTGCAGAGAGCGCGGCTGGAGTGGTTGAGTTTGCTTAGGCACATAAAAAACGCGCCGGGTTTAGAGTGGGAGCGTTGGCGGGAGCTGAAGCAAGCGGTGGAGACGATTTTAGAGACCGATGATAAGCGCTTGGAATTGGGGGACTTGCCGCCGCTGGAACCCTCGCAGCAGGGTCGAGTGAATCATCGGTTGCGATTTAGGTAGGGGTCGATGTGTTCTTTGGCCGCAGCGTTTAGAGTTCGACTCGGTCCCAGGTCCAGGAGCTTTCTTCGTAGAAGCGTAGCCAGGCAAAGCCGGCGGTGGAGTCGTTTCGGGGGCCTGTGATGGCGCCAGGGCTAAGGACTTTGGTGCCTTCTAGGCGGTCGTTTACCGGGACGTGAAGGTGGCCATGCAGAATCGCGTCGACGTCGGATTCGGGGCGGCTGGGCGGGTAATGCTGGAGAAAGAAGCGGTGGCCGTGGCGTTCGTTGAGTATGCGTTCTCGCCAGGTGAAAGGAACGTCCATATTGCCTTGGACCACGCTCATGGGTTTGCCGAGCGCTTCAATGGACGAGAGGACTTCGGGACTGCAAACGTCGCCGAGGTGCCAGATTTCATCGGCTTCAGAAAGGATTTGCGGCAGCGCTTCGGGGACGTGGTTGTGCGTATCTGAGATTACGGCGATAGAGAGGATAGGATTCATTCTTCATCAAAATTGATGCCGTATCGCTCAAGAGTCGAGCCATCGATTTCGCGGAGATTGGAGTAGGCGTCGAGCAAGTCGATTTTGGCCCGGAGTTCGTCGACTTTGGTTTGATTCATTCGTTGCTGCGCTTCGAGGACGCGGCGACCGGTGGAGAGCCCGGCATCGAACTTGGCTTTTTCCATTTCGTACTCTTTTTCGCTGAGCTCTGTAGCCAATTCTTTGATACTGATGGCTTCGAGAGCGGTTTCGACGGAGCGGACGATCGAGCGCGTATTGCGCATGATGAGGGCTTTTTCCTTGGCGACGCGGAGTTCTTCGGATTCAAGCTGAAGTTCCGCTTTGGCGAGATTGGCCTTTTTTTCGCGGAGCCCCCATGGAACATTGAGAGACATGTTCATATTCCAATTGTAGCTCTCTCCGTCGGGAAGGGCACTGTACGAGGAGCGTAAACTCTCGTTGAGGGATGTAACTGCGAAGGTGCCGTTTAGATTCAGGTTGGGAAGGCGATTTTGCTTGGCTCTACGCAGTTCGACACTTCTTTGCTCAATGACGTTGAGCAGCGTCAAGTAGCGGGGCTGATGATCAACAGCCTTCATATAAGTGGATTCGACATCAGGTCGGATGGGGGCTCCTATATCCAAGTTTTCGACGTTCATAATCGTATCCGAAGGTTGGATACCTATTAGGTTGACGAGAGTGTCTTGAGCGTCTAGCAGACTTTGTTCGGCGCGGATGAGGCGGTCTTTGGCGTTGGCGAGGCCGACTTCGGCTTGAAGGACGTCGAGGCTAGTTGCGATGCCCGTCTCTTCTTTTATTTTGTTCTCTTCGAAGAGGCCTTCGGCCAGCGCCATTGCGTCTTGCCTTACGGTAAGCTGCTCTTTGGCGAAGACGAGCTGGTGATAGGAACGCTCTGCATCGTTGATGATGTTGAGAACGGTGGCTTGGAATTCCAGTTCGCGTCTTTCGAGTTGCAGTTTAGAAAGTCGGCGTTGGGCTTTGTTGACTTGGGGACCGAAGCCACTGAGGAGCGGCTGCACGATCCGTATGGATGCATCTGTATTGTAGGCGGGGTTGATGGTGCGATTGTTCGCAGAATTTGTTTCTCGGCGGTTGAGCGAAGTGGTTAGGGTTGCGGTAGCTCCGGAGTCGAAGCGTTGGATTACCTGGAGTTCGGTATCTTCCGTGTCGGATTGGGGTTGATCGCTTCCATCTAAAATGCTGCCCGAGTTCGATTGCTTCGAAAAGCGATTGACGGTGGATACTCGAACTTCAGGGAGATAGTCTGTTTGGGCGATATCGACATCCTGTACGGCTCGTTCGACTACCTTCTCGCTGATCTGGATGTCGAAGTTGTTTTCGAGAGCGAGTCTTACGGTATCTTGCAGCGTGAGCATCTCCGCTTGACCGTGCATTGAGAATGCGGATACGAGGGCTGCAAAGACTAGGTGAGCACGCAGAACTCGCGTGGTATTCGAGAGAGCAATCATGGTCTGTCTACCCTTTGATGTGGCTTTGCTCCCTTGTGTTCCTTGAG
>JBCCZW010000441.1:0-4288 GCA_039186805.1 Verrucomicrobiota bacterium | reverse complement strand
GCGAACGCCGGTATTTTCAAAGCGGGCGAGTATATCGAAGAACTGGGCGAGATGTGGGATCTGCATATAAAGATCAATCTGACGGCGACCCAGCGGTTTATGAAGTATTCGATACCGTATTTGAAATGTGGATTCGAATCTTCAGTTATCATTGTAGGATCGAGGAATTTCAGCGCTCCGGGACCCGGCGCGGCGGCTTATTCAGTTACTAAGGCTGGGGTGACCCAGCTTGCGCGCGTCGCGGCTCTCGAATTGGCGGGGGATGGAGTGAGGGTGAATGTTATCCATCCTGATGCTGTATTCGACACGGAACTATGGACGCAGGAGGCCCTTGAGAAGTCGGCGAAGCGATATGGTATGACGGTTCAGGAATACAAAACGAAGAACCTTTTAAGGACCGAGATAAAGTCGACGGATGTGGCGCGTATGGTAAGCACGATGGCGGGACCGGTTTTCTGCGCGACTACCGGAGCTCAAATCCCGATCGACGGGGGGAATGATCGCGTAATTTAGCGTATTGGATTTTTAACGACATAAAATAAGAACACTCTAAAAGTAAATACAATGGCAGATACTGACGATATCAGAGATGGAGATAATTTCGGCTTGGACAGGCCCGCTTCGACCGAGGCGTTTTATCTCAAGGGTATGAATAGCATGGACTGGGGCCTGAAGAATCGGATTTCCCGCATATTTAACCAAAAGTCGGGGCGCACCGTAATGCTGGCTTTCGATCACGGTTTTCTTATGGGACCGACTTCGGGGCTGGAGCGGATCGATTTGAATATAGCTCCTCTGGCGGAGTATGCGGACTGCTTGATGGCGTGTCGCGGGATGTTGCGGACATCCATTCCGGCGAACGTTACGAAGCCGGTTTGTCTTCGTACCGACACCGGCACTACAATTCTCACGGAGATGAATCACAATGTGCTGATCTCGGAGGAGGAGGCGGTGCGTATGAATGTGTCGGCCATGGCGGCGATGATCTCAGTTGGCGAGGATACGACTGAGCATAAGACGGTCGCGAACTTCAGCCGATTGGTAGACATCGGAATGAAATACAGCATTCCCGTGATGGGAGTGACTGCGGTGGGCAAGGATATGGCGAGAGACGCTCGGTACTTCGGGATGGCTTCTCGGGTTTGCGCCGAAAACGGGGCCAGCATCGTCAAGACTTACTATACCGAAGGTTTCGAAAAGGTAGTGGCTGCTTGTCCGGTTCCTGTCGTGATTGCCGGCGGCAAAAAACTGCCGGAGCTCGAAGCTTTGGAACTCTGCTACAATGCGATTCAATGTGGAGCTGCTGGCGTGGACATGGGACGTAACGTTTTCCAGTCGGAAGCGCCGATCGCCATGATTCAGGCAGTTGCGGGCGTCGTTCATGATGGGCTGAAGCCAAGCGAGGCTCTTGAGAAATTCAATGATTTGAAGTAATCGGTATCGCGCCTGGCGGCTCTTTGGCTTGGTCGTATTGCAAGAGTCGCTAGGCGTATCCTTCCTTTGTATACAAATGGGAAGTTTTTTTGGATAGTAGGGTTTATGGGGTTGAGATAGAATCCGAAAAGGTTTCGAGACATGCTTTCGAGCGGTAGAATAAAACGAATCATATTTGGGGATTTCATACTGAGCTATGAAATCAGGGGGACTGGGCGTCCTTTCGTTTTTCTGCACGATCTAGGAATGGATAGGCGGCAAAGTCTATCTATGCTCGAAGGTCTTGAAGGCTCGCAGTTGATAACGATCGATTTGCCTGGCCACGGCGAGAGCATTTGCGCGACTAGGATGGAACGTGAGAGCCCCTACTCTCATGAGTTGATGGCAGACGCGATTCATGCGGTTCTGCAGGCGGAGGGCATTGCGGAGTGCGTTTTAGGAGGCATTGGAATGGGCACGGCCACTGCGCTCAAAATGACCCATCGTTATCCGGAGCGGGTAGCGGGTCTTCTGTTCTTCAACCCCAGTGGATTGAGCAAGCGTATGTGCCATAAGTCTCGCCTCATTGCGAAATTGGCAAAGTTGGTTCGCGAAGGAGGGATCCTCCATGCGGAAAACGAATTGCGGCGAGACCCAGCGTTTGGACGTCTGGCTTCTACCGACCCTGAGGGAAGTCGCTTTTACTTGAAGCTATTGAGGAGATCGCAGGCATTGGAGCATCGGGTACTCAGCGAGATGGCGGAGGATTGCTCACTGTATTCCAAACGTATGCTGAGAAGGTTGGAGGTCAGGACTAAGATTGTGGGATTTGCGGAGGACTCTGTTAATCCATCGGTATTCGGACGTTGGCTGCATCGGTTCATGTCTTTTTCGTCCTTGGAGCTGCTCGATAGACCCCAGCCGCGTCGAAAAGCGTTGGAGATCGCGAGCGAGTTTCTGGGGTCGTTGCGAGCGGTTAAATCGAAGGCAGCAAAAGTTCGCCAAGAGAAAAAGGTTTCAGCCGAATCGCGTCGGATTCACATTGATGCCCGTTGACAGGATTTTTGGCGAATCCTGTTTCCGGTTCCCTGAAGCGGACATTAACTCAGAACGTATCGCCGATCTCCGGATTGCAATGAGAGCTTGCCAAGGAGGGGCATGGGTCTAGTTGTTTCCGCCTCTTGATAGTTTACAGCTATGAGTGACCAGGAATATTTGATTGTCGCTTACTATAAGTTTGCGCCCTTGCCGGATTACGAGGAACGCCGCGAACCTCTGCAAAAGGTCTGCGAGGACAACGGAGTAAAGGGAACCATTCTGCTCGCAGCGGAAGGGATCAATTCCACGATGGCGGGACCCGAGGAGGGGATCGAGGCAGTGCTTGACTATTTGGAGTCGGACCCGGCGATTGGGAAACTGACGATCAAGCGCAGCTGGGCTAAAGACGAACCGTTTTATCGCATGAAGGTTCGTCTTAAGAAGGAAATCGTGCGGTTGGGTATGCCGGAGATCAATCCGAACGAACAGGTGGGTACTTATGTCGAACCCGAAGATTGGAACGCTTTGATTTCCGATCCTGACGTCGTGGTGGTCGATACGCGGAATGACTACGAGTACGAAATTGGGACTTTTAAGGGGGCCGTCGATCCTAAGACGACCACGTTTCGAGAGTTTCCGGACTATGTGGAGAGGGAGTTATCCGACAAGAAAGATAAGAAGATCGCGATGTTCTGCACCGGAGGAATTCGTTGCGAAAAGTCGACTTCTCTTTTGCTGCACAAGGGATTCAAGGACGTTTATCATTTGAATGGGGGGATTTTGAACTATTTGGAGAAGGTGAAGCCAGAGGACAGTCTCTGGGAAGGAGAGTGCTTCGTTTTCGACAATCGGGTGACGGTAGATCACAAGCTTGAGGCGGGCGCTTTCGATATGTGCCACGCCTGCCGTCACACTCTGACTGACGTAGATAAGGAGTCTGAGCACTACGTGGAAGGAATTAGTTGTCCTCATTGCGTGGATACGCTTAGCGATGAGCAAAGAGCTCGGGCGGCTGAGCGGCAGAAGCAGATGGAGTTGAATGCCGAGAGAGGAATTAGGCACATCGGGGCTGGCAAGAAAGACATCGAAATGCGTAGGACCGAGAAGCTCGCTTTCAAGAAGCAGCAACGCGAGCTGAGAGCTGCTCGCGAAGCGGGGCCTGAATAAGCAGCTCCCGATTTGCGGGTCGAAATGATTCTCGCTACAATCGAACCGCCGAAACTCTCGGTATCTACGGCGCTTGAGTGGTCGGAACCTCCCAATTCGGTAGCTCTGATCTGGCCAAAGTTGAAGATCAGGCGGTCGCGGATATCATAATTTAAGCCCAGGGTGCCCCAGCGCTATTGGATGATGGGGCAAGAATGTTGTTTCGCTTCAGCAAAGATCACTTATCAATGGGTCTTGATTTATGAAGACTATCTTTCGCTTTTTCAGCGGCGTTCTCGTAGCGTCAACGCTCGGCCTAAGCTCCGTTTTCGCGGAATGGGAAAACGTCCAGACAATTGGTGAGCCAGTGGCCCGTCACGAGGCGGCGTTTATCGAGTTCGACGATAAGTTTTATTTGATGGGCGGTCGACGGATGAATCCGGTGAGTATTTATGATCCCAATACAAAAGAGTGGTCGCTGGGAGCGGTTCCTCCTATCGAAGTGCATCATTTCCAACCTGTCATCTTTGAAGACAGAGTGTATTTCATCTGCGCGATGACGGGCAAATTTCCAAACGAGACCGGATTGGAGAGGGTGCTGACCTATACTCCTGCGGAAGATCGTTGGGAGTTCACGCACGAGATTCCGGAGCACCGTAGACGCGGAGCGGCTGGGGTGGTAGTCTACAAG
>JBCCZW010000440.1:0-4294 GCA_039186805.1 Verrucomicrobiota bacterium | reverse complement strand
CTCCACCTCCCGTGGGGCGTCGAACCAGCTCGACGGATTGGTCTTGGATTTCGCTGCTGACGTAGGAGATCTTTTGGCTCATGCCGAAGGTATAGGCAGGGCGGGACCATTCATAATGGCGGATGCGGATGGCTTCTTTGGGTTGGTAGCGCTGGAGGAGTAAGAAATCGTGCGCCATGTTGGTGGCGGCGTTTCCTTTTTGATCGGGTATGACGTGAAGCGCGTGAGACATTTAAAAGTTTTACTGAAAAGCTGAGGGGGGACGGTCTGGTGTCAATCGGAGAGCTTTGGGTTTTCCTTAAAGGGAGGAATTGGGTGGTGGGGGATGGAAGATGAGGATAGAAGATGAGGATGGAAGATGGAGGATGGAGGTGGGAGGTGACTTTTGCTAGATTGCGTTGTACCAGGAGCGGAAGGGCTTGGGGACGATAAGGGTGTCGAGGTGGTCTCCGAAGGCCTGGGCTTGGGTTTTGAGGAGGGCGGCGAGGGGTTGGAGATCCATGGAAAGGTCGGCTTGGCGATCGGCGAAACGAGGGTCGTCGCCGCGTTGGGCGCGTTGGATAAGCGTCTCGGGAAGGCCGAAATGCTGGATGAGGCTTTGGCCCATTTCCCATCGAGAAAGAGACTTTTCTCCGGCCCAGTGGTAGAGTTTGCCCTGAATGTCATCGCGTTCGAGGAGTTCGACCATCACATCCGCGATGTTGTCGATCGGGGCGATCTGTCGGTATTCATCTTCGAAAAGGGGCGTTTGTTTTCCCTGGCTCCAAGCTGCAAAGAGCTGCTCGTGGATGGAGCGAGTGCCGGGAAGGCTATTGCCGCTGAGCAGTGGGACACGGAGGGTGATGTGGTTGGCGGGAGCGATTTTCGCGACCTCGATTTCGGCATTCCGTTTTTGCTGGGCGTAGAGGGTGAGGGGATTGGTGGGCGAATCCACTTTGTAAGGCGCAGTTTTTCCGTCGAAGACTTGTTCGCTGGATATGTGAAGGAAGGGAGCGAAGAAGTGACGGGAGAGGAGTCCAAGCTGGGCCGGGAGCTCTACGTTGATGCGATGGGAGTGGTCTGGCTGCGCTTCGCATTCGTTGGCGCGAGAGATGGCAGCGCAATTGACGATCGCGTCGGGGAAGAGATCGAGGGTGGAGCGTTCGAGCTCCGGAGCATCAGCGAGGTCGAGCTTTTGTTGGCGAGCGAGGCCTTCGACCTCGTCTTGATAGGAGCCTACGATGCCGATGACTTGATGGCGACGACGGGCCGCGGCTTTTGCGAAGGCGGCGCCGAGGAGTCCGGAGGCGCCGGTGAGAAGGATCTTCATGGGATGTGAATTGATGTGGGCTCGGCGGCTCTTCGGGTCGTCTTGCCTGCCGTTTTGATAGCTTCCTAGGCTATCTGAAGTGTTTGTGATTAAGGTGCCATTGGACCTGCCAAGGGGTCGATTGGTCGCCGACTTTCATTCGAGATAGGCAGAGGATGGAGGCTTTGGGAAAGATGATGCGGTCGCAGGCGTTGTCGAGTAGAAGGGTGGCGAGACAGGTGAGGTGGGGATTGTGTCCGACGACCATGGCGGACTCGGTGAGGTTGTCTATTTGTACGGCGATGCCGGCGGGATCATCGTACGGAGCGAGGCCGTTTTTTTTCGCGAATCGGCAGTCTTCGAGGGCGAGTCCATCTTTTAGCCCCTGGGCTGTTTCGGCGGCGCGTCGCAATCCACTGTGCCAAATGACGGCTGGCGTGATGAGTTCTTTGTCAAGAAATCCGGATACAAGTCGTTCGACTTGATTCCAACCTTTGTCGGTGAGGGGGCGAATTTCGTCGGTTTCGGCGAAGTCGGCGTGGGCGTGGCGAACAATGTATAGTTTGAGTTCCAAGTCTGAGAATTAGGTCGAGTGAGGAGATTGGTCCGGAATGCCCTGGATTTGAAGAGAATAATCACCGAGGGAGAATTGTTACGAAAGGCTTCGGATTGTGACGACAGGATGGCGGCTGAGTAAAGAAACTGCGCAGCCAAGGTGGCTAGATTGACACGGAGGAGTCGCGAGCCCGAGGTGCAAGTTGCTTATCAGTTTTAATATCAGCAAACTAAACATGAAGAAACTATCAGTTCTCGGATTTTTTTGGCGATTCCTGGCGTTGCACTTTGTTGCGGTGGGCGCTGCTTACGCGCAGAATGCGAATGTGGTCGGTCGCGTGACTGACGCGTACGTCGATCTCGCTCTAGGAGGAGCGCTTGTACAGGTTGGAAATAGCGAGCTAAGAGCTTACACGGATGATCAGGGCAACTATATCCTGGTAAACGTACCCGCAGGTGAAAGAACCCTCCGTATATCTTATCTTGGATACGAAACCATTACTCAGACAGTAAGTGTACCCTCCAGCGGCACGGTTCGCGCGGACGCAGCGTTTTCCGTCGGCGGCGATGCGGTCGAGTTGGAAACCTTTCGTGTGCAAGGCTCCTTGGTGGGAACGGCTCGCGCATTGAACCGCCAGCGCGCGGCGGACTCGCTTAGCAATATCATCGCTTCCGATGAGATTGGAAACTTCCCAGATCAAAACGCTGCCGAGTCTTTGCAGCGAATTCCTGGGGTTGCTCTTTATCGCGACCAAGGCGAAGGCCGTTATGTGGTGCTGCGTGGCTTAAATTATACTTTTACTTCCGTTGAACTGGATGGCGCGGCGTTCGCCGGAGCGGACTTGGGAGAGCGGGCGACTGCTTTGGACGTTGTTTCGTCCGACATGCTTTCCTCTATCGAAGTCGTCAAGGTGCCGACTCCCGACATGGACGCAGAGGGCATCGCCGGTAAGGTGAATATCAAGTCGAAGAGTCCTTTCGATGGAGATGTATTTAATGCTCAAATCGGTTTTCAAACAACCTACTCTGATATCACTGGAGACTGGAGTCACAAGTTCAACGGCGAGACCACTTGGATTTCCCAAGATGGGAAGTGGGGCTTCTTAATCGCTCCTTCCTTCCAAAGCCGCGAGTATGGGTCCAACAACTACGAGGTAGCGGATGCATGGAGCGACGAAGACGACGTTTATTTCCCAGACGAAATTCAATACCGAGAATATGTGATCGACCGCGAGCGTAAGGGCTTGACCGCGACGATCGAGGCGCGTCCGGACGACGAGACGAAAGTGTATCTAAGAACTAGCTACAACAACTTCACTGATACGGAAAACCGGTATCGTACGATTATTCCCTTTGAGGATGGCGATCAGACCGCATTGACTGGTAGCTCGGGCACCTTCGAAAATGTGGAAGGTGTGGCTCGCCGCCTCCGTCAGCGGGAAAAAGATCAAGAAGTCTTCGGCGCGATAGTCGGTTTCGAGAAGCTGATCGATAGCTGGACTATAGATGGATTTGCCGGGCTTTCTGAAGGAAAGGAAGAACGCCCTAATGAGTCTTCGACTCGTTTCGAACGCGGCGACGGGGATGTGAGTTTCGACTATAGCTTTACTAATCCCTACGATTTTACGGTCACTCAAACGGCGGGCCCCAGCATCCTCGAGGCGTCTACCTTCAATGACTTCGACGTGGTCGAGCTGGTTAACGAGACCGGCGAAGAGAACTCTTTGGATCTCGCGTTGAATGCTCGCTATGACCTCGCCGGCGATTCGGATGCCTACATCAAGTTCGGTTTCCGCATGAGGACTAAGGAGAAGACGAGCGAGGCGGAGCTTATAGAGTATGAAGATGCTCCCGATTCTTTCACCTCCGAAAATCTAGCGGGCATCACCTCGGACTATCCTTTTTTGGTCGCGCCTCGCATCGATCCTGACTTGGTAAACGATGCCTTCTTCGGGAATATTTCTTCGTTCAGCGCGGAGCGTCATATTGAAGACAGCACCTACGATGACTGGACATCTGAAGAAGACATTCTCGCTCTCTACTTGATGGGCGGTTGGACGTCAGGCAAGTCCAGCTTTATCGCTGGAGCTCGTTTTGAAGAGACTGATTTTGAAACCAATGGATTCGAATATGACGACGGCGACGAATCAGTCACCCCCCTTTCGGCATCCAACAAATACGATAACTTCCTCCCTAGCTTCCAGTGGCGCTACGACGCTACTGAGAACCTTGTTTACCGCGCTTCTTGGTCGAACTCGCTGGCCCGTCCAGGCTTTAGCGAAACCGCCTATCGCAGGCTGACCAATGACGATGGCGATGAAGTGGAGATCGGCAATCCTTTGCTGGAGACTTTGGAATCCACTAACTGGGATGCTTCGGTGGAATACTACCTCCCCTCGTTGGGCGTGCTATCTGCGGCGGTCTTCTTTAAAGACATCGAAAACTTTACCT
>JBCCZW010000439.1:0-4299 GCA_039186805.1 Verrucomicrobiota bacterium | reverse complement strand
GAGCCAGCCGATGATGGGTATCGCCACGAGCACCGAAGCGACGATCATGGTGAGCATCAATCCAAGCATTTGGCGAATGTGGAATGAAGCGAGTTCATCTTTTGGGTTGTTAGTGACCAGCGCGATTATCCAGCCAATGAGTGTGAGATAGGCGACTATGCCTCTTGTTTTAGGATCCATAACAGTATTGAGAGCTACGTTAATAGAGGGAATTGGGAGCTTTTCGTTATGGGCCTTCTTGGAGAATGGATCAAGGAAGAATCCTTAGATAACAGAAGCCTTCATGTCATCTCATCTATTGGACAGGTTCTTCGGGCTGATCGGGAAGGATTTGATAGTCAGGGGCGAGCATGGGCTTTACGAAGTCGGGAGCGTCGCTTTTAGCGATGACATGGTCTTCGGCTGCCCCCTCGTCGATCCACCATTTGAGCGTCGCCAGCTCGAAGTCGGTGAATTGCGGCTCGTCTTCGGGCGGCATTCGATCCTCGTCATCGATTGGGTACTCCATGAGTTCAATCATGAGACTGTCGTAGGAACTGCCGGGAACGAGGCATTCGCCGTCGCCGCCACCCGCCATGATCATATCGAAAGAGTCGAGGCGGAGTTTGCCCTTTTTCTTTTTTTCGCCGTGGCAAGCGACGCATTTGGCTTGCATGAGCGGGTCGATGAGATCGCGGAAGACGTAAATATCCTCGGATACGATTTTAACTTCGGCGGCGGGGGCTTCTGCGTCGTCCGCCCAGGGAGCGCGAGCGAAGGGGTCGCCGTGAACCATGAGACCGCCGTAGTGGCCTGCGACTGACATGGAAACGATGTTGATGCCAAGAAGGAAGCGAGGGAGGGTGGCGGAGGGGTTGCGAAGCGTGGCTGCGAGAGCGATCCAGCAGAAGGCGGTAAAGACGCCGGCAGTCCAGAGGTGAAGTTCAAGGGCCGGGTCGCTGGTGCTTGTTTCTTCCCCGAGGAAGTAACCGGTGGCAAATGAAAGAGAGGCGGTAGTCGCGGCGGCGATCCAAAGGAGTCGGCGGAGGTTGTGTGATCCCGGATTGAATACAGCCCATATTTCGTAGACGGCGACTGCGAAGATGATGCCGATGGGTAGATGAAGAATGAGCGGGTGGAAGGCGGCGAAGAAAGTGATCCAAGGCGAAGAAGCTTCCTCGCCGGATTCGAAGCCAAGCGGCCAAAGGAGAAATAGGATGCCGAAAACGAGGCAGATAATCGGACTGATAAGGTGATTTCGCGAAGGTTGGGACATGTTGATTTTCGATATTTGCGAGAGCGTCAGGCTGAGTGCGAGTCTTTACTTGAATCCTTCAAGAGTCTGTAAGAGTGGCGCTAGACTCTCGGAAGCGATATTTTTGCGATAAACCAAAGTGTTCCCGAGTTTGGATTTCGATGAGCGTATTGGGACGGAGGCGATTTGCGAGGCGGCAGCGCTGATGGCGGACTGGGGAAGCAGTCCCAGGCCTGCTCCTGAGACGATCATCGATAGCATGGAGGGAACGCTGTTCGCTTCGGAGGTGATTCGGGGAGAATGAGGTTCGTTTTGAAAGAATCTTTGGATATGACTGTAGTAGGTGGGGGCTGCGTCGGGTGAAAGGGCGATGAGGTTTTCCTTGGCGATTGCGGCAGGCGTGACTGATTTTCGCGCTGCGAAGGGGTGGTCCTTGGGTACGCAGGCGAAGAGTCGTTCCGTTCGCCAGACCTGTCGCTCCAGATTGGCAGGAAGGCTCGTTGGGTCCAAGCCGAGGAATGCCGCATCGATTTGCTCTTTCGATAAGGCTTCGATGAGATGAGCAGGGGTATCGTCGATCAGCTTGAGCCGAATTTTTGGGAAGCGTTTTCGGAATGCGTGAAAGACTCCTAGGAGGGCGTCGCCCAAGATTGCTCCGAAAAATCCGATGCGAAGGGTCGCGGTCTCTCCATTGCTTGCCTTTCGAGCGGAGTCGATTGCGCGGTTGAGAAGAATCGGAAGCTGGTAGACTTCTTCCAGGAAGGCGCGACCACTTGGGGTTAATTCCACTTTCTTTGGGTTCCGATTGAAGAGCTTAGTCCCCAAGGCGGACTCTAGCTCCTGTATGTTTCGACTGACTGGGGGTTGGGTCAGGCCAAGGCGTTCGGCTGCATTCGAAAAATGGAAATCGCGGCAGACTTCGAGAAAGCACTGAATCTGCCGAAAAGTAAGTGTAGAAAAGGGGTTCATTTTAAAGATACGAAAATTGTATTTTTAATATCTAAAGATCCAATTTGGATAAAGTCGAATTTTTGCTTATTATCGGATGATGAGTAGGAGTTCCCTTTTTGCCCAGCGAATCGAAAACTTAAGCGGTTCAGTCGCTCGTGAAATTCTGTCTCGGACGGAAGCCACCGATGTGGTCTCCTTCGCGGGCGGGCTGCCCGGGCGCGAAGTTTGGGCTGGGCTGCGGCTGCCGCCTATCGAAGATGAGTACTTTCAGTATGGTCCTTCGGAAGGCGATTCTGAATTGAGGAATGTATTCGCGGGAAGGGTACGAGATGCCGGTTTGAATGTAAGCGACCGTTCCGTCTTGGTGACGTCTGGCGCTCAGCAAGGATTGGATTTGGTCGCGAAACTATTTTTGGAGAAAGGGAGGACGGTAATCGTGGAGGAACCGACCTATTTAGCGGCCTTGCAGGTATTCAGGTTATTCGAAGCGCGAGTGGTAGCGGTCCCTTTAGATGGGGAGGGAATTTCAATGGGCAAGCTTCAGGAAGCTGCGGAAACTCATGGAGCGGATTTAGCGTATCTAAATCCGAGCTATCACAATCCTACTGGACTGGTTTATTCTACCGAGAGACGAAAGGGGCTGGCGGCGTTTTTCGATAGGCGGAATATTGCGCTCGTCGAAGACGATCCGTATCGAGATTTGAGTTACGACGGCGCAACGCCGCCGGCAATCGCTAGTTTTATGAAATCGGGGTCCTGGGTTTACCTGAACAGCCTTTCCAAGACTTTAATGCCCGGCTTAAGGCTAGGTTGCTTGGCTTGTTCGGAGGAATTCTTTACGCCATTGTTGAAGCTTAAGCAAGCCGCTGATTTGCATAGCAATCGAATCTCGCAAGGGATCGCAGGCAAACTGCTATCGGATGAGAAGTTTCTCGCTAGACATGTAGAGAAAATCAGGATCGCTTACGGAGCAAAGCGGAACGAGATGAGCCGCGTATTGGAGAATTGGATGCAGGAAATTGCGGAGTGGACCGAACCTCAAGGAGGGATGTTTTTCTGGCTCAAGCTTTCGCGGAGCGTCGATCTACAGAAGACGCTGGATCTTTGCTTGAAACGTGGAGTGGCATTTATGCCGGGAGACCCCTTTTTTGCAGAAGCGACGGGTCGGAGTCGCCACATTCGATTGAACTTCACTCATCCTGCGCTGGGGCAGATAGAACAGGGGGTGAGGGCGATTGGAGAGTGCTTGGAAATCGTCTGTCTTGAGAAATAGAGAAAGGCGTGGGTCTTGCGACCCACGCCCCTCGTTATTAGACGTGTTACCCAGTACGTCTTTGATCACTCAGCTTATAACGAAATTTTGAATACGAGGACTATGATAGGATCTGTTGCACGGCGGCTTGCAGTTTCTCGTTCTCTTCGATTACGGAACGCAGGTGTTGGGCGACTTGGTTCGGATCATTTTTGCTGCAGGAGGATTCCAGTAGCGTTGCCGCTTTCTGTAGCCTGAGGGCTCGAAAATTTTGAGAGCTGTTGCGAATCGTTGCGGCGTGGCGGCGAGCTCGCGAAAAGTTGCCTGCGGAACGGACTGCCTCCGATAGGCGTTGGATCTCATAGTTGAGCAGTTCGGAGAAAGTGGAGGCGAGCACGATTACTTGCTTAGCGTCTCCGTTGCAGAGTTCGGTGAGGGTTTCGAGATCGATAATTCCCGCAGATTCGTCTTTGAGTTCGCAGCCGGGCGATTCGATTTGGGGAAGCGGCTTTTTCATCCATTTGTTTATCGAGCCGGCGAGGTCTTCAATGTGCAGCGGATTTGCGAGAAAGTCGTCCATGCCGGCAGGACGTCCTGCTTCCAGGTAGTGCGTTTCGCTGACCGCAGAGAGGGCGATGATGGGAGTGTGATGGTTGATGCAGGCTGCGTCCGAACGAATGCGGGCGGATGTTTCGAAGCCGTTCAGGTCGGTCATGTAGCAGTCCATGAAGATCATGTCGTACTTGCGGTGGGAGCAGAGGCGCAGGGCTTGGATTCCATCTTCAGCTTGGTCGGCACGTATCTTGAAAGACGAGAGCATGGCGCTGATGGCTTGCCGGTTAGTCGGACTATCGTCTACGAT
>JBCCZW010000438.1:0-4303 GCA_039186805.1 Verrucomicrobiota bacterium | reverse complement strand
GTGGGGAGTTTGATGGATGAGTTCTTAACGTTGGGGTTGGGCTTTTCCTTCCAGCTCCTCTCTGACGCGTAACTAACTTAGGAAGGGATTATCATAAGACATGAAAAGTATGATCAGCTGTCAGATAGGCATCCTCGTCTTAGCCATTGCGAGCTTGAGCGGATGCGCGTCGACTCGTGATCACCGAAGCGTGACCGAGACGACTATCATGCCAGAACGATTGAAGCTTTTCGCCGTCGATTCTCTCGAAGCTAGAGATCGGTCGTCGATGAGCGTTCATGAACTGGCGTCTTACGGAAGCTATGCATTGAGGGTGGGCGAGTTTGAGATGGCCGCCTCCTATTTTGATGCGGCGATGAAGCAAACGTTTACTTTGGATGCGGACTCCAAGGCTCAGGTTGCGGTGTTTGCGATGAAGGCTGGGTATTGGTCCAACAATAATAAGTTGGCAATGAGAGCGGTGGATGAACTGGATGGTGTTCGCGCCTCGGTGCAGGTGAATACGGCGGAGGAACGCAATTGGGCGTTTATTGTGAGTCGTCGCTTCGATGTGCCACCGCCGATTTGGGCCAAGCCGACTGGGGCTTTACGTTCTGTATTCGCAAAACGGGGACCATGGTTGACTGAGCTACAGTTTACCCAGGGCTTGAGCTCTGAAAACTACGACGAAGGTAGTCTCCAGGCGACGATCGCGTTGTTTATGCGCGAGAAGATCGAGCGAGGGGAGGCGACCGAGGCTTATCAAGCGGTGCTGCTACAGGCGCAGATATTGCGTTTGGAGCAGAGAGTCTTTCTGCCGTTTGGGAACATCAATGAGGTAAGCGAGGATGCTTTGATGCAGAGCTTACTAGAGTACGTAATCTAATTGGGAAGGATTAATTACATGACTAAGAGTATTAGATTATTCACTACGGGTGTGTTGCTTGTATGCGTGAGCGGCCTTGCCTTCGGCAAGACCTATGGCTCTCGGAACGCTCGGGAGGAGCATGCGGATGGGGCGATAATGGATCTCAAACCGCAGTATCTCGAGTTGAACAAGGAGATCGCTAAGATCGAGCAGCAGACCGATCGTTTGCTGTCGGACGATCCTGCTGAGGGGCGACCGGCGATTTTGGATCAATTGATCAATGAGGGAAACCTGGCGGGCGCGGCAGAGCAGTGGGCTGCGGATGAGGAGCAGGGCTTGGGCGAGCGTTATCATAGAGAGCGCAGCAATGAGCATGATCGCTTGATGAAGCAAAATCTTCGATCTGCGAAAGAAGGGATTCGCCTGTTTTTTCAGGTGAGGGCGATCGAGCAGGCGCGCGAAGGTCAGGTGAATCCTGAGGACATCTGGAAGGATGTGGCCCAGCAGCTATCGGATGCGGGAATTACGAACGCATCGTCGGAGATTGAGGAATCGATTTCGATGAACCGGGAGCTGCTGTCGGAGTGGATCGGTCGCTATCCCGAGATTGCGGTTCATATCGACATTCGATCGATCGATCCTGAATTGGTGATCGTGAAGATTCGAGAGAGTATTAAGCTAGCCACTACGAATTTGGACATGCGCGAGTTGGAGCTTCGGCGAGCGGGTTTGTATGCCGCCATGCCTGAGATATTGCGTCATCGCTCGAAGACTAAGGTGACGGATGAAGTCAGGTCTGGGCGTCCGCCGATGATTTGAGAATGGGGAGCTTCGATCGGATCTAGGTTTTGCTAGGTCCGAGACGGCGCTCGGACCCTACCGTGGGGTTGAGCGTCTTGCAGACTCCGGTCGCGGAGATTGGTTTTAACCAGATTTATTATGCGTATTTTACTTACAACTACGAATATCTTGTTGGTTGGTATGCTGGCCCTTTCGTTTGCGAATGGTTGGGTATATGTCGATGACGAGGTGAAAAAGAAGGTCATTAAGGCCGCTTCGAGCGTGATTGAGCGAGTGGATTCGTTCTATTCGCGTGGCGAAGAAATCGTGGATTCTGCAAGGGCTGAGATCGCAGATAAGGTTGAGGTAGTGGAGGCTGTTTCTGAGGCTGATGAAGTCGAAGTTGGCGTCGCGCCTGAACCTGCGTTTGTCGAGGTGGTTCTAAAGGAGGATCCTACTGTTTTTGAGGCGTCACCCGATTTGGAGGAGACACCTGTTGAAACGACTAGAAGTATTGAGCCGACGAAGGCGTCGGAGCCGGAGGCGAGTGTGCTCGAGCGTATTTTGAACTACGAAGAAGACTCGGTATTAAGCAGGAATCGTAGTTCGTCTTATCGTTCGACGGTTCCTGAAGAGCCGGAGGAGTACGCCGCCAACAAGAGGAAGTTCGATCGGAATTGGAGGAGGCCGAGTGAGAGGCTCTAGCGTGCGGATTCAAGAAGGCGGCGGGGTGTATTTAGGCGCCTACGAAGTCTTCAGTTTAATCGCGCTGCTGGCTCTGAGTTTGGCGAATATTGCTTCGATCGAATATGCGGCGGAGTGGAGTGAGCAGAGAGAAGAGCCGGTGGAAAATCCGACAATTCCTTTGAATGTCGTGATGAGCGAAGAGAGCGAATCTCAGGGAGAAGGGAATGGTTTTCCTGAGCCTTATGTCGCGACTCATCGGTTGTTACGAATCGACCAGCCGGAAGGAGAGGCTCCTGCGGGTTTGGTTGTGATTGAAGTAGATGAGGATTTGGATCCTCGCACTGAATTTCGCCTAAGAATAAACTCGAACAAGGAGACTCATGAAATTGCGATTCCTTAATTATGTTCCTTTGGTCGCAATTGCGGCTGTTGCAATGCTAACGATGCTTATTGCAGGTCCGTATGGACTTTTTGATGACGCTAAACGTATCATTGATGGACTGATATTGGCTGCAGGCAGCAACTTGCTGGTGGCAGTATGTATCGGGGCGGTGTTTATGGCGTTTATCTACATCCGCTACATGATACCTGTGACGCGGGCACTGGGGGAAGCTCTGTCGAAATCCTACGTCGAATTGCTATTTACAGGCGGCTTGATGTTTATGGCGATTAAGGCCTACACGATGCAGGGAGCGAAGGGCTTGACGGTGGAGATCCTGATGCTGTATGGGGCTTTGAGCCTCGTTTTTGCTGGGATCTTTATAGAGAAGTTTCTTCACTTTACCACCTTGATTCTGACGGCGCTTCGTCCGGAGGAAGCTGATGTGAAGTCGAAGTCTAACGCAAAGAGTAGTGGTCAGTCGCGATTTGCAGTGGTGAGCGGCTATAGTATAGCGCTTTGTTCGATTGTCGTATTCGCTGTTCTGATACTGTCTCGCATCTTTAGCTTCGATGCAGACGAAGCTTCAGTGATCGAGATTACTGAAGAGGAGCCTGCACAGGAGATTGCGCAACCTGAAGAGTATGTAGCTCGCGTCGAGCATGTGAAGAGCATTGAAGTAGCAGAGAATGAAGCGGAGAAGGATTTGGGTCCGGCGGATGCTTCCGCTTTACCTACTCGCTTGCGATTCAACTGGAGCTCGGACGAATACGGTTGGCAGCCAGCGTTTGTGAATATGCGGCCCGAAGGCGATTTCGTTGTAAGCGGCAGTCGTTTAGAGGAGTCGGAGGTGTCTCAGAGCTTTGCTTTGGATGGGCCGTCTTTGACTCCGAACGGCAGCCTGCAAGGGAAGCTGTATTTTCATCGAAGGGTGCTGCATGAACTCAATAGCTATTATGGGCATCATCCGGATCACGGCGCTCGCGTGATTCAGGTGGATCGTATACCGGGTGGGGTGAGATTGAGAATTCCCTCAGATGGTAATTATCCAACCCAAAGTTTCGAGGTTCGAGCGAAGATTTAGGGTAGATCCGATTTCTGGATACGCCCTTTATCAGACTAGATATTCCGTATAACTAAAGCGATCGTCGGGGATGTGATCCCCGGCGATTTTTTTGGATGTATATGCCGGTTCGTCGCACCGGCCTATAACTAAGCTTTATTCGGTGGCGTACTATAGAAGTGGCGTTAGGAGGCGGGAGAGGTCTTCTGCGACTTCGCGAGCTAGGCTGGGTGGTTCTGGGTATAGCTTTTGGTAGGCTTCGGAGTGATTGAGCAAATCTTGTATCCAGATTCTGACTTCATCGATGTCTGATTGAGTATAGAAAAAAGCGCCCAATTCGTAATTTACGAAGAGACTTCGCTGGTCGATGTTGGCGGATCCGGTCATGGCGAATTTACCGTCGGCCAGGAGGACCTTTCCGTGCATCATGCCGGCTGTGTAGAGTTGGACTTGCGCGCCAGCCTCAAGGAGTTCTCGAATGTAGTGGCTACGGGCTAAGTCTGTGATGCGGTGGTTGGATCGCTTCGGCACTATTATAGTGACTTGC
>JBCCZW010000437.1:0-4309 GCA_039186805.1 Verrucomicrobiota bacterium | reverse complement strand
TTCGAGGTCGTAGGGGAAGGGCTGCTCGATGTAGAGCAGGCGGTCGTCTTTCTCGCAAAGCGCGATCATCATATCATTTGCTTGATTTTCGATCGGTCGATTCTCCCAGCGCTTGGCAGATATCTTGATGGACAGAACATAAACGCGACACTCGGGCAGAGAGGTGAAGACCTTATCTAGAAACGCTTCCAAGGTAGCTACCGCTTTGGTGGGGTTGATGTTTTGCTGGATATCGTTTCCTCCGCTGTAGATGACAATTGCTCGCGGCTGATAGGGGATCACTATGCGGTCCGCGTAGTGCAGCAAGTCATAGAAGTTACTGCCGCCGATGCCTCTTCTTATGGTGGCGAGGGGAGCCATGTCCGTAGCGAGGGAGTCCCAGCGGCGGATCGTCGAGCTTCCGATGAATAGGATCGCGTCTTTGGGAGGAGGCGATTCTAGGTCGCGTTTTTCGAAGTTGCGGACCGCCGTTTCAAATCGCTCTGGATCTCTGTATTCCGCATTCCCGTGCCAGTCGACGGATTGCCCGAACGCTGCCGTTCCCAGTAACCAGATAAACCAGAGGATTACGGTTCGATTTGCCGAAAGCAGCGATGCTTTTTTAGCGGAAGAATTCATATCCGGCGTTTGGGCGAATTAAGATAGCGATTTGTTTGGCTTCGTTTCAGTGTAGCGAAGGGAGAAGGGGGTTTACGAGATTTAATAAGGCATACGCCCTAGTCGACGAAGGCCTACTGCTGCAGCGACTTTCGCGTAAGCTGAGAATGTAGAGATTCGTCCATCAGGAGGCTAGACGAACGCCAACTGATTATCCGTTATATAAATTTGAAAATTTTTCTAAGCGGTTAGTTTCTAGGCAGATTGGCGATGCTCCTGACGAAGATACAATCCTTGACTTGGAGTTTTTTGAAGGGGTAAAGTTCTCTAAGATATGTGGCCCGAAAAGCTCAGGCAATCGGAATGGTTCGAAGCCGAAGTAAAACCTCACGAACCCGCTCTTCGCGGCTTCTTGCGAAACCAGTTCGTCGATCTGTCAGACATCGATGACGTTTTGCAAGAGACCTATAAACGTATCCTGCGGATGAGGGAGACGCAGACCATCAATTCTCCAAAAAGCTTGCTTTTCACCATCGCCAAGAACGAATCGATCGATCTTTTTCGAAAGAAAAGACGTTCCCGCGTAATTCCTGTAGCGGAGTTGGAAGGCTTAGACGTCATTGACGATACAGATACCTGTGAAGAAGTTAGCCGAATTGACGAAGCGGCCATCATGTTAGAGGCTGTCAGGTCGCTCCCGGAGCGCTGCCAGCTCATTTTCAAGCTTCGCAAATTCGACCAGCTCTCGCACAAGGAGATAGCGGAACGACTTGATATAACTATTCACACGGTGGAATCGCAATTGACAAAGGGGCTTAGGCGTTGCCGCGCCTATTTTAAGAAAAGAGGTTTGCTTGAATGAATCGTAAAAAGGGAGAAGACGCATTTGATCCAGCGGAATGGATCGTGAAGAAGGACCGTGGCCTCGCAGCGGATGAAGAGGCTGTGTATCGAGAAGCGATCGAGGGAGATTCTAATCTCGCAAGAGAAGATGCTGCGTATCAGGAAACTTGGGACATCCTGAATCGCTTTCCCGAAGAACTTGCCGCCGAAATTGAAGAGCGTCATGCGACTAAGCCGCTTTGGCGGCGCGCTTATTGGCATGTGGGAGGCATCGCAGCGGTTCTTGCGGTGGGGTTTTTACTGTTCTTCTCCTTGAGTTCGGGTGGAGCTGGCGACAGCTCTAATATAGCTGCAGGCGATGCTCCGATAACGCATCGACTCTCCGATGGTTCGGTGATTCGCCTCAATGCGAATTCCTCTATTGAAGTTGCGTTTTCTGGAGCATTAAGGGAAGTGCGGCAGACGAGTGGCGAAGTCCATTTTTCGGTAGCTAAGGATTCAAATCGACCTTTTGTGGTGAGGGCGAACGGTTTTATGGTTAAGGCGGTGGGCACCGCCTTTAACGTCCGCCTCGATGCGACATCACTTGAAGTCTTGGTGACTGAAGGGTTGGTAGAACTCGATTCGAAATCCGAGCGCCTGATTGAATCGCGCGGCGCTTCTGAAAGCGACGTGGTCGCTGGGGATTCTGTATCGACGCGGCAGTTGTCCGCGGGTCAACGCGCTTTGGCCATTCGAGGCGCCGCTAGTGGCTATGCAAACCTAGAAGTTTCCGAGGTAGCTGCTGAGATGATTGAATCGGCTCTTTCTTGGCAAAGCGAATTGAGAATGTTGGGCGGCGAGACGCTTGCCTCGATCTCTGCTGACTTTGAGAGAAAGACGGGCCGCAGGTTGATCATTTTGGATTCGAACCTGGGCGCGAAGAGAATTGGCGGAAGATTTCCGAGCGACAACCCGACTGCCTTTCTGCAAGTCTTGGAGAACAATTATGGTATCCCGTGGAGGGAGTTGCCAAACGGCGATTTTGTCGTGGGAGAACCTGAATAGTATTTCCAGCTTTGTTGGTGAAGACAATTAGGATCGCCCGTGAAGAAAGCGCTGTAGCGCGGATGAATATTCTGAATTGGGCGGACCCTGTTTGCAAATATATCCAAAATATTACATATTGGGATAACGGGTCGTCTCATTCGACGCGTCTCAGCAGTACTGAGCCTAGTTCATGTATTGTCGCGCCAGAAATTCTACCCTCGCAAAAGGAAACCCCTCCCATCGTCTTCGCGCCCTCTCGTCGCAAGCTTTGTTCCCGGGCGACCCCTATTCTGAGATGAAGTTGAATGAAGCACTTATAGCGGTGGCGCTTCTTTCGAAGCTCACTTGGCTTCCCGTGGCCGCGCAGTCGAACCTGGATAAAGGATCCGAAAATGAAACGCGGTTTTATTTCGAAATCCCTTCTTCCTCGGCTGAGGTGGCTCTCGAGCGTTATTCCGATTCAGTCAGAAGACCCATTATCTATCTATTGGAGGACATAAAGGGAATCCAGTTAAACGAGGTGGTGGGCATGATGACGCCGGAAGAAGCGATTCGCCAGCTCGTCGACAAAACCGAACTTATATTAGTTGAAGATGCGGTGCTGAATACCTGGGTGGTAAAGCTTAGGAGCACAGCGGCGCGTCGTTCAGCAAGTGAAGGCTCATACGAAAAAGAGACCGGCCTCTCGGCCGACGATGATCAATTTCCGGATCTCGAAGGGAAGACGTCATCGGCAACCCAAAATCCCAAAGCCAGAACTAGTATGAAAACTTCACCCAATAATGGAAAAAAAGCGCTTTCGCGACTGATGAAGGGTCTCGGCGCCCTCATTTTTGCGAGCGCCGCTGCCGATGCGGCCGCCCAGGACGACTCGGCTGAGGACGAGTTTATTACTCTCTCTCCTTTTGTCGTGGATGCCTCCGATGATAGAGGCTACACTGCGCAGAGCACCTTGGCGGGAACACGTATATCGACACAAGTACGCGAGCTGGGCTCTTCCATTTCGATCATAACGGAGCAGTTTTTAGAAGATACCGGATCTACGGATGCCCAAGCCCTGCTTACCTATACGGCTAACACGGAAGTCGGTGGAGCGCTCGGTAACTACTCAGCGGGCAGCGAAGGAGGAATTTTCGATGCGAGCAGCGCGCGGATCAATCCGCAGAATGCGCAACGCGTGCGGGGGCTCTCTCGCGCGGAACTGACCCGGGACTATTATTCGACCTCTATACCATTCGATGGATACAATACGAATCGAGTCACGATAAATCGCGGTCCTAATTCAGTGCTTTTTGGCATCGGCTCTCCGGGCGGCGTCATTGATCACTCGCTTAAAAAAGCGATACTTAATGCCACGACTAATGAGGTGAAGTTCCGTTTTGATCATCGCGGCGGCTACCGAGGATCCTTCGACGCGAACCGCTCTTTGATTTATGGCCGTCTGGCGGTGCGGGTTGCAGGTTTGTATGAACAGAAGAAATACAACCAGGAACCAGCCGAGGAGGAAGATCAACGCCTTTATATGGCTTTCGAGTCGATTTTATTTAAGAACGAGAATAGCTCTTTCTTGGGAAGCACAACACTTCGAGGCCATTTCGAGATTGGAGAGATTTTCAGAAACCCGCCGGACCCAATTCCGCCTATCGACGCTTCTCGGTTTTGGTTTGATGGATACACGGATCTGGACTCCTTGCTCGCTGTTCCGGGGCTTGAACTGGGCGATCTCAACCGAAATCTTCTGACTCCCGAGCAGAGCGCGACAGGCCGCTTTATCCCAAAAGTCGTGTATGATAACATCAAAGATGTCGGGGACAACAACACCAAGACGCGAACCGCTTCT
>JBCCZW010000436.1:0-4320 GCA_039186805.1 Verrucomicrobiota bacterium | reverse complement strand
TACCTACCGATTTAGCGGGCGCGACATTCGACTCACCGATGTCCACGGGGAAATCATCCCAGAAATCCTAGCGTGATTGGCCACTAAAGACCGCTTAATCATGTTTTGCTCCCGATTTGATTCCAATAAGGTGAATTCTAGGTCTCATTGGTCCGTTAATGCGTTTCTGTTCCTTCCTTGGTGGCTACTGGTTCTCAACACCCGCGCGTCGGAAGAACTCGACTACACAAAGGACATCGCGCCCATCTTCGAGCAATACTGCGTTAAATGTCACGGTCCTGAGAAGCAGAAGAGCGGGTATCGAATCGATACATACAACGCGCTCATGAGTCCGGGCGACAGCGAAGAGGACCCCATCAGGGCTCTCTACCCGATGAGTTCTCCGCTCCTGGAGTACCTCATGCTCCCCAAGAGCGACGACTATGCGATGCCGCCGGAGGATGAGGATTCGCCAAGCGGCGATGAAATAATCAAAATCGCTCATTGGATTTATCAAGGAGCTAAAAGTGAAGATGCAGCAAGAGCCCGTCTTTCTATCGAAGAGCTTTTAGGTTTCGAAGCGTTCGCCGCGGTCCAACGCTTGCGTTCTCGAGGAGCGATGATTCAAAAGCGCGCTCAAAACGATGCCGCCCTCAGCATAGATATCCAAAATCTGGCGACAATGATGAGTGAATCGGATATCAAGGACCTAGAATCGATCGCGCCCTCTGTCGCCGAACTCAATTTGACCTTCCTTAAGGCTTCGGGTTTTAGCTGGCTCAAGTCTTTCGAAAACTTGACCTATCTAAATCTGAGTCAAACGTCAGTCGGAGATTCCGACATTCCTTCGCTAAACAATCTGGCAAACCTCGAGTACCTGAATCTATACGGTACTTCGATAAGCTCAGAGGGAGCCAGAGAACTCCAAGTTCCCTTCGCGGGAAAACTATATTTGGGCAATACCAAAGTGACGCCACGCGCTCTTCAGGGTATTCGCAATCTGAATCCCGAACGCATGATTTACGGCGTCCCCACCCTCGATGAAGTAAATCGCATCACAGATGAGGCTTTGAGTAACTCGAGCAACTTTAACCCCATTCGGGAAGTCGCTCCTGGCGAGCAAGTCAGCGAAACCGGAATCAGACATTCCTTTATCGTATTCGGTCAAATCACCGTACTCTTCGACGAAAATAGCGAAGCGCTTTGGGTAGGCCCCAGAGGCTCGCGCGATGGAGAAGTTCTTCCCAACGGAAACATCCTTGTTTCAGCGGCAAACTTCGCGCGAGAGTACGCTAAAGGAAGTCACGAAATTGTCTGGTCATACCGACTCGATCCTCGAAATACCGAGCTCGGTACAGTAAACCGCCTCTCCAATGGCAACACTTTGATCGTTGAGCGGGGCAAGCTGCCGAGACTTCTCGAGGTGAACTCCGAGGGCATCGTCGTAGTTGAAGTACCCCTACAACCAGAAACGGATAACGCGCGCATGCAAACGCGTATGGCCCGCAAACTCTCCAACGGAAATTACCTCGTTCCTCACCTGCTTGCCTTCAAGGTGAAGGAATATAATCCGCAAGGAGAGGTTCTTAACGTAATCGCAACAAATCTCGAAGAATTGGGCGGAAAGGCGGACAAGAATTGGCCCTTTACCGCAATTCGTCTCGAAAACGGCAATACATTGGTCAATCTGACGAATGGAAACAAAACGGTAGAGTTTGCTCCCGATGGATCGATCGCTTGGCGCTGCGACAACTCCCATGTCAGGGGACTATTTAGGGATCCATGCGGAGGACAGCGCCTTGAAAATGGGAACACGGTAATTGCATCCTACAGAGCTAAACAACCCGATCAAACGAAACTCTTCGAGGTCGATTTCGAGGGAAATGTAGTTTGGGAGTTTAAACACCCGGAGGTCAGAGCGCATCAGGTCCAGATCCTAACGACGAATGGTCAACCTGCGCGCAAAAATCTAAGGTAGCTTATCGCCCCATCAAACACCCGCTTGTATCTAAATGCGTCCATGCGAGCTCCCTTTGACTCGCCCGCTCCTTCGCCGCGCTTGAATTCTTCTCTATTTTATCTGGGTTGACCGGGCCCATTATCGCGATTGGGCGTGGGGTACGTAGGTACGCTATCGCCCGTCTGTTCGGTCCAAGCGGCGAGTTGCTTTCGCAAAGACGCTTTCGTATTCAGGATTCAATGCCAGATTCGTTACCTGGTCAGGATCTTTTCCGATATGGCAAAGTTCCTTTTCCAGATAGGGATTCCAAAAAATGTTCACTTGAGCGGCGGTCAGCTTAACCGCTTCCTCGTATTCCCAGGGTTCACATGCCAATAGTGTTCTGCGAAGACGACTTCGCGAATGACCGTCTTCGGCTTATTGAGAATTGGCGCAAAACTAACTCCCTGAGTTTTCAGCTCCTTTACCACGTTGCCAATGCATCGATCGAAGCGACTGACCTCTTGAGTCGGGGCAGTATCGTCGATTTGCCAGGCCCGCTATTCGAACCGCAAACGCGACCTAATACTACCTCATTTTGATCCGTCCGCACAATACCAAGCGCCGCCCAATCGATATACTAGAGATCGATTCAATTTAGATGAAGTCACCTAAACTCCACAATGCCATGTGGCCCGGTGTAGTCGGTAAAGGACCCGATTCCGAGCCAGCAATCAGCCTAGAGAAGATGATCGAACTCACCGCAAAGGCGGAAGTCGACGGTCAAAAATTCGATGGCATCGACATCTTTTTGAGCGACCCGCACCTCTCGATCGACTCCTCCGAGCGAAATCTCGCTCCACTCGCTGCCAAACTAGGCGAATTGAACCTCAAGGTCGGCACGGTAGTCGCTCCCGTTTGGGAACCTACAGGGGGCGGCTCTGCCGCCGGAAACCTGGAGGAGCGTAAGCGTTTTTTGATGCAATTCCGCAAGGCTTGCGAAATCGCTAAAGCCTTCAGGAGCTTGGGCGTCCGCGACTATGGGTGTATCCGAATTGACTCCGCTACAGATGTGGAAACGTGGGCAAAAGATCCTGTGGGTAATACCAGACGGATCGCTGAGACCTTCGCTGAGGCCGCGACAATCGCAGAAGCCTACGGCGAACGAATCGCCGCGGAGGGAGAAATCTGCTGGGGAGGTATGCATAGCTGGAAGCACATGATCGAGACTCTGGAACTCGTCGGGAAACCGGAGACCCTTGGCTTCCAAGCCGACCTTGCGCACTCCATGCTCTACCTCCTCGGCTACAATGCTGAAGAGCATCGCCTTCTGCCGGAAAATTTCAGTTGGGATGACAAAGAGACTTTCGCCAAAGCCTACTCTGAGATGACGGATGCGCTTCGTCCTTGGACGATCGATTTCCACGTCGCCCAAAACGACGGTACCGTAAAGGGTCAAGGCTCCCACGACAAGACTGGCAAACACTGCCTTGCAGATGATCCGAACGGCAAACTGGACATTTCATGGGCCGCAGGTTTCTGGCTCCGAGAAAATGGCGAACCTCTGACTCGCTTTGAGCATATATGTTGGGATGGCTGCATGTTCAGCAACGAAACGCTCCTGCAACAGAGCACATGGAACACCATCCTCAAAGCGATGATTGAGGTTCGCAACGCACATGGTTTCGAGCTAGAAACGGTTGTGGGGTGATCGGTCTCTCGTTTCCAAGTCTTATCGAGTCAGTCCCCGAGTTTTGAATCGCAATCGGGTACATGATTGTGTCCCTTCGGTCAGTACCTCGCTGCTTGCTTCGCCGGTAATTCTTGCGATTCATCGAGCCCCAAAGGGCGCAGATATTCACTACCGCCCTACTTCGGGAAGTTGAATCGGGGATTCGGCGATTCGACTCGCGATTGCCTAATTAGGTTATCGAGCTCCGCTACCAGCTCTGGGTGCTGAGCGGCCAGGTTATTACTTTCGCCTGGATCATCCTTTAGATTATAAAGCTCCAAGGTCGAGTCCGGGTTTTTAGCCACATCGTAGCGGACACCCTTCCAGTCGCCCTTGCGAATCGCGACGCGGCCTTTTCTCGCATGAAATTCCCAGTAAAGATACTCGTGCTCCCTCTGCTTGCCCTTGCCCATTAGCGTGGGCAGATAGGAAATGCCGTCCGTTTTTGTATCCAGTTTTCTACCACTAATTTCAGCGGCCGTCGAAAAGAAATCCCAGAATGCCGAAATGTGGTCCGACTCGCTGCCCGCTTCGATGGTACCCGGCCATGTAGCGATCATAGGTACGCGGGTGCCGCCATCATACAGATCCCGCTTTATACCGCGGAAAATTCCATTCGAATTCCAGTAATCAGGGTTGTGTCCTCCCTCTCTGTGAGGGCCATTGTCGG
>JBCCZW010000435.1:0-4322 GCA_039186805.1 Verrucomicrobiota bacterium | reverse complement strand
AATCGCGATTCGTTGGAGGGGTAGAGGCCGAGACGTTCCATAGTGCGGCTGTCCAAGCCCGGGGCGCTCATATCCTCTTTGGCAAGCAGACTAAGGGTGGAGTTATTCTTTCTCCAGAACGAGTGCTCCAGGATTGAAGGGTTGCCCAGGTCATCTACGAGCGAGGCTCGAAAGTAGAGTGTCCCGTCATTTTGGAAGGCTTTTTGGCCATCCACGGAAAATGCAGAGGATCCAAAGCTAGCGCTGGTGAAGAACATTCCGGGTTGTCCGGGGACAGGGTCTCCCGAGATGAGTATGTTCGAAATAGCGGCCAAGCCAGAGCGGACGAAGAGTCCCGAAGACGAAACGTTGACATCATCCGTGAGGAGGGCTCCCCAGAAAGCGAGGTCACCCGATTGATTAATCGCCGGAATGTCCTGATTCATCAGAGTCATATGTCCGGTGTGCGAGGCTCCGGTGACGCCGCTCTGGTAAGTGGCCTCGCTGGTGATCGGAAAGTTGAAGGCGCCGCCCGCGACGATCTGAGGATCGAAGCCTGGGAGCTTTATCCAAAGGGTGTCGCTGAAGAAATCCAGTTCGGCTTTGAAGGCGACCTGGCCGCTCGCATCGGCGCTGAAGAGGACCGATGGCGAGAAGCTGGTTTCCGGTATTTGGTTAAAGTTCGCCTGCTCGGTATTTGCGGGCGGGATGGTGATTCCAGGCGCCGGGTCTCCTTCAATCACGCGAAGAGCGAACGTATCCGACGCGGTCATTTGAAAAATGCCGTCGTTTCCGTTTCCGTCATCAGCGACGAAGGTCGCGAGGCCGTCGTTGAAGTCGATTTCTTCAAATGACCCTAGTACCAATTCGCTTCCTGCGGGCGAATCTCCGGTTTTCACCAGTATTTCCGACGCGACGGTATTGTCTTGTCCGAAAAGAGATGGAAGGAGGCTAATTAGAGCGCTCAGCTTTGTAACGCGAATTGCTCTTTCGAATATGCTTTTGGGGGAGCCCATCGTCAGTTGGTTGGAAAAATTTGACGTATATTGGCAGTTATCGAGACCCAGCCTCGAATGGTGGAGGATCAGCTAATTCTCGTTTCAAATCAAGCCCTCCTTTTGTAGAGAAAAGCATAATTCTGCTTCGTGGCGTGAATATAAAATCTTACGGCTATTAAAAAGGGATTCGTCGTCAGATTTTTGTGATCCCACTCAGAGTCTTGAAACAGGTACTTCGATTGAGCTCGAGGAAGGCGTCCATGTAAGCAAGTTGACTGCGGCTTTTATCGGTTGCCATGTAGAGATTGGCGAAAAGTCCGTTGCGGCGGATGGGGATTTGCGATACGTAGTTGTTATCCAAATACGGTTGCACGGCCCAAGTAGCCATAGCGGCGATCCCGCGTCCACTGGCCACGAGTTGGAGGATAGCAACCGTGAGTTCGGTAGTGCGGCGTTTGGGAATGACGCCCGCAGGGCCAAGTACCTCGCGAAGAATGTCGAGTCTTTCGCAGTCAATCGGGTAAGTGATGAGCGTTTCATCACGAAAATCTTGAGCAGTGAGATGGGTTTTCTTCAAGTGGGGGTGACCGTGCGGTAGTAAGGCGCGAACTTCGTATCGGAAGAGCGGATGATAGGCGATGCCGCGGCGAGGCTTGGCGTGGGAAACGATAGCGATGTCGGCCTTGTCAGCGTCGATGAGTTCAACGGGGTCTTCGTGAAAACCGCCGATGAGGTCCATTTCGACCTCCGGCCAGTCGATGCGGAATGCGTCCATAGAAGGCATGAGCCAGTCGAAGCATGAGTGACACTCGACGGCGATGCGGAGCTGACCCGCTTGACCGTCGCGCAGACGGGCGAGATCGCGGTCGTTGCGGTCCAATTCGGAAAGGACGTTGTAGGCAGTTTCGAGGAGACGAAAGCCAAGTGGGGTGAAGCGAATGGGTTTGGTTTTACGTTGAAACACGAGGCCTCCGGCATGCTCTTCGATGTCGGCCATTTGTCTGGAAACGGCGGGTTGAGAAAGGTGAAGCTCTCGCCCTGCTCGAGCGAGATTGCCGGCATCGGCGAGTATAGTCAGAAGGCGCAAGTGGCGGATTTCGATCATAGTGTTCATCTGAATCATCATGCGGTATGCGCATGGACATGATAAAAACAAACGATTTTTCAAATGATGAGACTTTCTCTATAATTGAGAAATGTCACAACGAAGAATTTTGACTCATAATCTAGGTTACCCCCGCATCGGCGAGAAACGGGAATTGAAAAAGGCCACCGAAGCTTACTGGAAGGGTACGCTTAGCTCGGAAGAGCTTCTGGCGGTGGGAAAGTCTCTGCGAGAAGCGAATTGGAAGAAGCAACAGGCGGCGGGCATCGACCTCATTCCTGTAAATGATTTCTCCTTTTATGACCAGGTACTCGATATGAGCTGTTTATTAGGCAACGTTCCGCCGCGTTTCCAGTGGCCAGGCGGTAGGACAGATGTGGATACCGTTTTCACAATAGCCCGCGGCACGCAAGGAGGGGCGTCTTTGGTGGAAGATGAGAAGGACTGCCAGACGGGCAAGGTCTCAACGTTCGCCAGTGAAATGACGAAGTGGTTCGATACCAACTATCATTTTATCGTACCCGAGTTCCGTGCGGCCACGAAGTTTACTGTGAGTAGCTGCAAGGTGTTTGAGGAGCTTGCAGAAGCTAAGGCTCTCGGGATTAACGCCAAACCCGTGCTTGTGGGACCCGTGACCTATCTTTCGCTCGGCAAGGTCCAGGATCCCAAGAATCCAGACTTTGACGCATTTGCGTTGCTTGATGAGCTGGTAACCGTTTACGAAGAGATTATCTCACGGCTCGTCGATGGGGGTGCTGAGTGGATACAGCTTGACGAACCAATTTTCTCTACGGATCTCAGCGAACAACAGAGGCTCGCGCTGGAGTCGGCTTATCGACGGCTAGCGAACGCGAAAGGTTCAGCGAAGTTAATCGTGGCCACCTATTTTGGTGGCGTGCGAGAAAATTTGGATACATACCTTGAGCTCCCTGTGGAGGCCCTTCATTTCGACTTTGTCCGAGGTGTTGAAGATGTCGATATCGCGCTTGCTCGTTTTCCAGAGAATAAGATCCTTTCTGCGGGGATCGTCGAAGGACGCAATGTATGGAAAAATGAATACGATTCATCTCTACCGGTTCTACGTAAAGCGAAGGCAGTGCTTGGAGCGGATCGACTTTGGATTAGCCCGAGTTGTTCGCTCTTGCATTCGCCTGTCACTCTTCAAAACGAATCTAAGCTAGATGCTGAACTGAAGAGCTGGTTGGCGTTCGCCGATGAAAAGCTTGCCGAAGTCGTGGAACTTCGACAGTTGCTTGATGAGAAGGGTTCTGAGGATATCCTTTTGGCAAATCGAACCGCTGCGGCGTCTCGGAAAAGTAGCAATCGGATACATAGCGCGGCCGTAAAGGATCGCGTTGCAAGTTTGAAGACTAGCGATTTGGAGCGCAATTCGGAATTTTCGGATCGTCAGTTTAAGCAACGGGATAAGTTGCAGTTGCCAGATTTTCCTACCACGACAATCGGGTCCTTTCCGCAGACGTCTGAAATCCGAACCGCTCGCGCTCAGTGGAAGAAGGGCGTTCTCAGCGAGGCGGAGTATGAAGCATTTCTAAAAGAAGAGACCATCAAGTGTGTCGCGATCCAGGATGAGATCGGGATCGATATGCCGGTTCATGGAGAGTTTGAACGCAACGACATGGTGGAGTACTTTGGCGAAAAGCTCGAAGGCTTCGCTTTTACCAGCCATGGTTGGGTGCAGAGCTTTGGCTCTCGTTACGTTAAGCCTCCGATTATTTTCGGAGATGTGAGTCGTCCGAAACCAATGACAGTTTACTGGTCGGAGTTTGCTCAGTCGCTGACGAAGCGACCCATGAAAGGCATGCTCACGGGACCAGTCACGATATTGCAGTGGAGCTTTGTACGCGACGACCAACCTCGCCCTGTGACAACTCAGCAGATTGCGCTGGCTATAAGAGATGAAGTGATTGATTTAGAAGCGGCTGGAATTGCAGCTATTCAAATCGACGAACCGGCTTTCCGTGAAGGTTTGCCCCTTCGCCGTAGTGAATGGCGAGGCTACCTCGGTTGGGCAGTGAAGGCGTTTCGTCTCAGCGCATGCGGCGTTAAGGATGATACCCAGATTCATACGCATATGTGTTACTCTGAGTTTAACGACATTATCGATTCGATTGCGGCCATGGACGCGGACGTCATTACGATTGAGACCAGTCGCTCTAATATGGAGCTGCTTGATGCCTTCGTGGACTTCGAATATCCTAATGAGATCGGACCCGGCGTTT
>JBCCZW010000434.1:0-4325 GCA_039186805.1 Verrucomicrobiota bacterium | reverse complement strand
GATCGTGGCGCGTTCGGCAACTCAACAGAGGATGGATTGAATGGAATCGAAAGTGATAGAGGATGCGGTTGTATTGCTTGGGCCGGAGCTGGAGCCCTTTCTCTGCAAACGCTTCGAGTGGAAGGATGATGCGATTGTCGCCATTGATCGGATACGTAGAGTAGAAGGCATCGAAGGAGCGAAGATTCTAATATCGCCGGGTTTTTGCAATGGTCATACTCATATGGGCGACTCTTGCTTTCCCGATGGGTCGATTGGGCTGACTTTGGAGGAAGGTTTCTTCAGACCGAATGGATTTAAGTACCGTTCGTTAGCGGAGACGAACGAAGAGGAGCAGCTCCGTCACGTGGCCGCTCATCTCGGATATATGGCGCAGTCGGGGACGATTTGCCATGTCGATTTTCGTGAGCAGGGCCCGGCGGGAGCGCGCTTATTGAGAAGAGCCGCGGAAATGACGGGCGTGCAATCGGTCATCCTTTCTCAATTCGAAGGCGTTCCTTTTTCGGAGGAAGAACTGTCGCGGGACGAGGCTTTTCTTCCGGAGGCATTTAAGGAAGAAGTTCGCCAAATGCTGGAAGTCGCTGATGGGTTTAGCGAAAGTACCATGAATGACTTAAGCTCTGTAGCGTGGCGATGGATACGGGCTGAGTGCGAAGCTCGAGGAAAGATAAAGGCGATACACTGTCTGGAGGACGAGAACTATCGGTCTCGGAGCTTGGAGATCGCAGGCAAGGGAGACCTGGAGCGGGCAATCGAATTGTACAATGCCGACTTAATCGTGCATATGACCGTGGCGAATCAGGAGGAAATTAAGCGAGCCGCGCTATCTGGGAAGACCTTTGTTTTGAATCCGAGAGCGAATGCCAACTTGGGCCTGCCGACGCCTCCGATCGCGGATTTACTGGATTCCGGCGTAAACTTGATGCTGGGGACCGACAATGGAATGTTGAACAGTCCGAATATGCTAGCGGAGCTCGATTATAGTTTCAAACTTTGCAAAAGCCAGTACGGAGACGCTTTGAGACCTGATCCAGGAAGTATCCTGAAAATGGCTACAAGTAATGCGGGTAAGTTTCTGGGAGGAGATTACTTGGGCTATTTAGACGAAGGCCTGCCTGCAAGTTTCGTTGCTTGGGACTTTACCGCTCCTCATTTGCGGGCTTCGAAGCATGCGGTCGCGAGTTTGGTTTCGAGGGTGACGCCCGCAGAGTGCCTGCTGACCCTTCGTTTGGGAAAGACGCTATTTTCGAGGGACGCGACTTGGGGGAAAGGGGGGTGAAGCCGGAAGTTTGCTGGAGTCCGTAATCGGTTAACGGCGCCGAGGCAGAGACCGAGCATCTGAAGGATTGCGTTTTCCAAGGAGATTGATCGCTTGGGGGAATGGCGATTGATTTTAATGTCTTTCCATGCGGCTACATCCAGACGAATGCGTTTCTATTGACGGACCCCGATCGCGGGGAGGCGGTTTTGATTGATGCGCCTCATTTTGTTCTGGATGAGATAAAGCCAGTTCTAGAAGAAAAGGGCTGCGCTTTGGTGGGGCTGCTCTTAACGCACGGGCATTATGATCACATGGGCGGCGCGGCGAGTATTCAGAACTTGGGGGTGCCTCTTTGGGGCCACGAAGATGACAAGGCTCTCTATGAAGACCCTGGAAGAATGGTGCCCTATGCTTATCCGCCTGGTATCAAGTTGGAGCCGATTTCTATCGATCACTGGGTGAAGGATGGCGATTCCTTTGAGCTGATGGGACAGAAATGGGAGGTGAGGCACACGCCCGGTCATTGTCCGGGGAATGTGTTCTTTTACCTTCGAGAGCATAGCTTGGTTTTTGTAGGTGATACGCTTTTCGCGGGCAGTGTGGGTCGCTCTGATTTGCCGGGAGGCGATGGGGAGCTTTTGAAGCGTATGATCGAGGAGCGTATCTACACTTTGGATGATGGCGTGGTAGTGATGCCGGGGCATGGACCGCATACCACGGTAGGGCAGGAGAGGGTCTCGAATCCGTACGTGAGAGGGTAGGGGTGGAATTTTGAATGAGGAATTTTGAATTTTGAATGTGGAGTTGGGCGTATCGAGACGCGGCGCAGCGCTCTGGATTGTCGCTTGTATGTATGGGGCTTTGTTGTTCTAAGTAGGTTTTCTTCGCTATATGACTCCGTTTGAGAAAGACGCTTTTATGAAGGTCGCCCTGGATGAGGCGCGTAAGGGATGGGGCAAGACGCACCCGCAGCCGATGATCGGAGCGGCGCTTGTCGAGGATGGCGAGGTCGTCGGAGCGGCTCACGTGGATACGCCGAGCGTTTCGAGTCCCGAAGCTAAGTTGTTTAAGGCCCTGGGGCGTTCGCCGAAGGAAGGGTCGAGTTTGTTTATCACCTTGGAGCCGGGACCTTCTTCAAATCGGATGGAGTCGGCGATCAAGGCGATTATGGAAGCGGGCGTTAAGCATGTGCTGGTGGGAGCGACCGACCCGATAGCGGACCATGAGCAGAAGGGGACGAATGCCTTGAAGGAGGCGGGGGTACAGGTGGAGAGCCGTATTCTGATAGAGGAGTGCCGCGACTTGAATCTGATCTTCAATCATTGGGTGAACAAGCGGACGCCTTTGTTGGCAGGGAAGTCGGCGACTAGTCTGGATGGCAAAATCGCCACTCGATCGGGTGAGTCCAAATGGATCACTTGCGAGGCGTCGCGCCAGAATGTGATGGTGTGGCGGCGATTGTTTCCGGCGATTGCGGTTGGCGCTGGGACCGCGATTGAGGATGACCCGCGCTTGACGAGTCGAATCGAGGGAGAGGAAGAATGGTGTCCGGTTCGTTTTGTATTTGACGGTTTATTACGTTCGGCGATGGAGCGCTATTTGCCGACGATGTATACGGACGAGTTTCGCGATAATACGATCGTGGTGACCACTGATGCGGCCGGAACGGGATATATCCGAAGATTGGAGACGGAGGGAGTGAATGTTTGGATATTACCCGCTTACAACATGAAGGTGCCGTTTTCGGAGTTTCGCAAGAAGTGCGCGGATGTGGGGATTTCCGGAGTGTACTTCGAGGGCGGGAGCAAGCTGATCAGCGAACTTTTGCACAATCGAGAACTGGATTACCACTTTAACTATCGCGCTCCGATTTTGATGGGAGATGATAAGGCGAAGCCGGTCTATCGAGGATTGCGGACGGAGAAATTGGCCCATGCGATTCGTTTGGAGAATGTGCGGCACGAGGTTTATGGAGAAGACCAGTTAGCTCGCGGACATATCTTGTATCCATCTCGCTTAGACGTCGATGAAACTGTATTTAGCAACGGGTAATGCGAAGAAGCTAAAGGAGCTGCAGGCGATAATCGCGGAAGCGGCGCTGCCAGTTGAGGTGGAGAGCGCGGCTGCCTTGGGGGGGATGCCTGAAGTGGTCGAGGATGCGGGGACATTTCCTGGGAATGCCTTGAAGAAGGCGAAGGGTCTTTTGGAGATCGCCCCTGAGGATGCCTGGGTTTTGGCGGATGACAGTGGCTTGTGCGTGGATGCGTTGGGGGGCGCCCCGGGCGTTTATTCCGCTCGTTATGCGGGTGAGAATGCGAGTGACGAAGAAAATGTGGAAAAGCTCCTGAGGGAGTTGGACACGATCGAGGAGATGAATCGGCAAGCGGCTTTTGTGTGCGTTCTCGCTCTAGCGAACAAAGCGGGGGAGGAGCATTTTTTTGAAGGGAAGTGCTCCGGCGAGATTACGCATGAGCTCTACGGGGAGGGTGGATTTGGGTATGATCCTGTATTCGTACCTCAAGGACAGGAGATGACCTTTGCCGCATTGCCCGCTGAAGTGAAGGCGGGGATGAGTCATCGCGGAGAGGCTTTGGGTAAGTTCTTGGATTGGGTGAAGGGGATGAGGTAGACAGGTGACAGGTGACAGGTGACAGGTGACAGGTGACAGGGGACAGGTGACAGGTGACAGGGGACAGGGGACAGGTGACAGGTGACAGGGGACAGGTGACAGGAGACGGGGGACAGGTGACAGGCGTCGGGTTTCGGGATTCAGGATGGGGGCGTTGCGCTTTTTTGGAGACGTTTTTATGAAGAAGTTGGTTATTTTTGATTTGGGGGATGTTTGCGTGAGAATTTACGTGGAGCGGTGTAACGAGACTTGGCTGCGTTTGGCTGGCAGAGAATTGATGGGCGATGGCGTTTTTGACGTTGAAGCGGGGCATCGGCATGAGAGAGGGGAGATCGCTGGCGCTGAGTTATGGGAGGCGCTGCGGGGCTCTTTGGGATTGGACTTGACCGATGATCAGTGGAAGGAGGGTTGGAACTCTATTTTTGGGAATGAGAT
>JBCCZW010000433.1:0-4344 GCA_039186805.1 Verrucomicrobiota bacterium | reverse complement strand
ATTTCAATTGCAATCTCGGGAGCGATCCTCGCCTCCATGCTCGTATCCATTGCGATCATACCCACAGCGAGTATCCATTTCAAAACGCTCGGCAAAGGACCCAAGGACGGCGTGAGTAAGCCACGCCTCTTCGTATTCTTCGAAGCGACTGTAGACCGCCTCGTCACCTCCACCAAAGGCGCTTGGGTAGGTATGTTGGCTACCGTGGGCCTCAGCGGGGGCGTTATCTTCTTTTTGACTCCATCGGCTGAATACTTGCCAGAGGGAGAGGAAGCCAAGATCTTCTGTCGCTTGCTCGCCCCTCCCGGCTACAACTTGGAAACGATGCAGGCCATCGCCAAAGAAGCAAACGATCACTTCCGTCCCTACTTCGTTTCCAGCGGCGCTCTAGAAAACGAGGAGCTGGATCCAAGCATCCCCATTATTGACCGCATGCTTTTCATCGTCCGAGGACAGCGAACTGTGATCGTCGCCACCACTCGCGACCCCGGTCGGATCGACGAACTCACCCTCGCATTCAAAGACTACTTCAAACGCTTCCCGGGCATACGAAACTTCATCAGCAAAGGTTCAATCATCTCGAGCAACGATGGCGGGTCTCGTAGTGTAAATCTGGATATAGGAGGCGCGGATCTCTCCGAAATCTACCTTGTAGCCGAAGCCGCCTACGGGAGAGCCTTCGAAGTATTCGATAACCCTTCCGTAAACTCGACTCCGTCTGCGCTCAGTCTGCAGCAGCCCATGGTAGAAATACGCCCCAATTGGGATCGAGTCGCCGAACTCGGTTTTACCAATAGCTCGTTCGGCTTCACTGTCCGCGCTCTCACCGATGGGGCCTACGTGGACGAGTTTATATTAGACGGCCGTCGGATTGATGTTTTTCTCTACAGCAGCGAAGGTGAAGTCGCGAGCCTCGACGCCCTCGCCAACCTGCCTCTATCCGCTCCCGTTGGAGGCGTGGTTTCCGTCAACTCGGTGGCCAACTTAGTGGAAAAAGTGGATACAGATTCCATTCGTCGACTCAACGGCGAGCGAACCGTAACCCTCAACGTTATACCGCCACGCTCCGTGGCGCTCGAGGACGCAGTCGAAATCGTACGGGAAGAAATCGTCCGGCACCTTCGTAATGAAGGCGTTATCGGGAACAGCGTAGACGTCAGCGTCACGGGCGCTGGAGACCAACTGCAGAAAACGCGCGAAGCGCTCTTCGGTAACTTTCTCATCGCCCTCATCCTGTCGTACCTCTTGCTGAGCGCCGTCTTCTCGCACTGGGGCTTCTCGTGGATCATTCTCGCCACCGTACCCATCGGTATTGCCGGCGGCATAGGAGGACTTTGGCTGCTGAATATAGGGGGAGCCTTTCTTGGCATATTCGGGATCTCTCCCATCCACCAGCCATTCGACATGATCACCATGCTAGGCTTCCTCATTCTCCTGGGTACCGTGGTCAACAATCCCATCCTCATCGTCAGCGGCACCATCGATCGCTTGCGAGACGGTCTTGGTATTACTGAGTCTGTGAAGGATGCGACACTCGCTCGGATACGACCGATTCTCATGTCGACGACCACGACTGTTTTCGGGATCGCTCCACTCGTGCTCTTCCCCGGAGCGGGTACCGAACTCTATCGAGGCGTGGGCGCGATCGTACTCTTCGGATTGTTGTTTTCAACCTTCGTCACACTGGTCTTTCTCCCCTCTTTCCTGACCCTCTGCCTAAAAGGAGTAGAACGGATGAGATCCTTAAAACCAACTCCCATAGAAGCTCCCGTAGAAACCGTTGAATCGAGCTAGCAAAAGGTAGGGACGACACGCCGAGTCCTCCGAAACCCAAGGATCAATCCCTCAAACCACTCACCCTTCAGGCCATAAACCCAACCGGAGCTCCCGACCCGATATTGTGAAAGCGATTTAGATTCGGAAAGACCATTCCCAAATCCGAATCCGCCACTCCAAACCACCGGGCTAGCTCTGCGAAGTACTGATCCGTAGACATCGTAGGAATCAATCGACCGCGTCCCGTATCCAAACTATTTCCAAGCGCGAGGTCTGGATACGTACCGTAAATCTGACCGCCCCGAACCGCTCCGCCCATAACCATTTGGTTAGACCCCCAGGCATGGTCGGTCCCTTTGCCATTGGAAGAAAGCGTGCGGGCAAAATCTGAAGCCGTAAAAGTCGTCACTTTATCGCTGAGCCCCAACTCCGTCATCGCCGTATCGAACTCAGACATAGCCTTAGAAATTACCGGTAACATCGCCCCATGGCTGTTGAGCAACTCGTCATGGTGATCGAAGCCTCCGAAGAAAATGAAGAATGTCTGCCGCTTCATATTCAGCAACTTCCTAGCTGAGATTGTCTTGGCCACCATTTGAAAACTCTGCGAAATCTCGCTCGGCGAGAAGATCGTGCTAAAGCTCTGGGCCTGAATCGCATTTCCAAACTCCGCCGAAGCGTCCAGTGAGGTACGATGTTTGCGGGCGAACGCTTGCTGAAAGAGATTGGAATATTGAGCGTCCATCAAGCTGTTGATAGCAGTAGCGCCCAAGGTACTCAGAGTCGGCTCGAAGTTGTCGCCATAAGGCGCGAGGGCAATCGAACCATTTCCGCTCGATTCGATTTCATAGCTTATAGAACTGGCTCCGGACTGAAAGGTATTCGTGCCGGAGAGGGATATGTTCATCGAAATATTAGAGCCCACATTACACGGCGACAACAGATCTGCAACCCTGCCTCCCCAACCAATACCCGTATTCTGATTTGGGATACTCGTCTGCCATTGCATGATTTGATCGGAGTGAGAAAAGAGCCCAGAAGGCAACTTTACAGAGCCGTTTTCGTAGGCCTGAAGCGTCGTAGGCTCTACGAGCGTCCCCACATTACAAACGAATGCCAAGCGACTGGGGTTCGCATTATAAAGCGACTGCAGCTCTGGCATGCCTGGGTGCAATCCCAAGGTCTTGCCGTTGTGCGAACCGTTCAATTGGAGGAGGCTGTCTTGCGAAAGAGACTGGTTGCTACGCGCGGTCGCGTACTCTGCGTATTCCGAAGCTCCTTTTGGAACGAGCATGTTGAAGGAATCATTTCCTCCTCCAAAGAAGAAGCAGACGAGGGCCTTATAGTCTTCCGGGTCCGCGCTCGCCGCCACCGCAGTACTCGTCATGCGGAGATTCAATAAAGTTGAGAGTATTGGCGTAGCGGATACTGCCGCGCAGGATGCTTGGCCAAGAAAAGAGCGTCGGGTGATCGGTTTTCGTTTAAAGCCCATAATCGATTTGGTTTCTTACAAAGTGTTTTTCGAATGCGGATTTCTCAGCGGAGGATTGCAAAGTCGGGCGATGAGACGACTAGGGTCACGGCAAAGCGGACGATATCTTCAACATCGGCCTCGGAGTCGTCAGCAGAGATCAAGGCGTTGCGAATGATCGTCCGCGCAGCTGGCGACATTTGACCCCGCGTCAGCAAGATATCAAGCCGGTCCAGCAAAAGGTCGGGATTCTCTGCCAATGCGATTTCATCGCTGTAGTCCATCGTCAATACAGATCGATTCACCTCCTCTTCCGTGGGGTCCAAGAGTTCGTCGAACGGAATCGCAAACGACCAGTAATTGAGCGTCTTGATTGTGGTAGTAGCGTTCGTAATCTGAAACTCTGGTCCATAAAGACCGCTATCCTTCAAAACTCCCAGCGGCTGATGATCGGGTAAGTAGTAGTTGAATACGCTCGGAGCTTGCATCGGCTTCTGGCTGTAATTCTCTAGCGAAGAAAAGCCTATATTTCTAAACCGTCCATCTGAAGAGGAGATATTAAAAGCCCTAGCGACGCTTAGATGGCGGACAACCGGCTCTCGCAGCTTACCGTGGCGTGGATCGTTGACGAAACTAGAGCTTCTTGCCTCGTTATCCAAAAGAATCGCTCGGATGACCGCGGCCATATCCCCTCTCACACCGCTCCCATTGTTGTTAAAGACCGTGGCAACCCTCGCGATGTATCCAGGACTTGGGTTCGACTTAACCAAACGCTGAATAAGCAACCTGCCAATAAATGGGCCCACGTTGGGATGATTGAAGAGGTTATCCATCGCCGCATCCAAATCCTGCTGTAGAGTGCCGTTCGTAGTCTGTCCGTTGAGGAGTCGCTTCTCTCCTGTTTCGTGCATCGGCTCCCATTGGGCCATCTCGATTGCCATCCAAGCGGGATCCGCTTCCAGATAATCTTCAATGCTAGATACCGGCCCCTCGTCGCCGAAATAAGGAGTACCATTATTCGGATTCTTCGGATTGTAGGTCAGTCCCGTAAACACCCTAGCAAACTCGGTGATATCGGAATTGTCGTAGGTCGGAAT
>JBCCZW010000432.1:0-4344 GCA_039186805.1 Verrucomicrobiota bacterium | reverse complement strand
AGCTCGAAAGAGCCAGCAGCTTGCGTGATGGGCGAAGCTAGGAGGTGGGCGTGGACTGCGGAAATGCTTAAGATGCTGATTGCGAGAGACTTCATATCTGCTATCGACATGCGGTGCAGCCGGCGGCTTGGGCTCCTCCGGAAATCGAGCTTCCAGATTCTAGCTGGGAAAGGAGGTTTACCCGGTTATTTTCAGTGGGGTTGTCCGAGAAGGTCATTCCCGTTTTGGAGACATGTTGCTGCTTGTAGGCGGGCACCGTTGCGCAAGCGGTCATCAGGGTAGCGATCGATAGGATCAGGCCGAAGATAAAAGATCGTTTCATTGAATAATGAACAGGGTTTGGGGTAAGAAGTCTAGGGGGGTGGAATTATTCCCGAAAATCTGCAGGAATGTTAGGGCTACCCGACAGTGGCAGGGGCAGCTCCGAAGTGGCCTTCGAGAAATTGCCCTCGATGGTTGAATACGAATTCTAGTTTCGGCGCGACGAACAGTTTGTGAACAAGTATTCCGAGGGGGCCCATAGGGAGTAGGTAATCCACTTTATCCAGCATCTGGATACCTCCGGGAGCTGGTGTGAAGCGGTGGAGGTGGTGCCAAATTTTGTAGGGACCGACTCGTTGTTCGTCGACGAAGTAGCTTTGATCGACGCAGTGGGTGATCTCAGTGAGCCAAGTGGTCTTGATCTTAGGAAAAACCTCGATGCGATATTCTATCGTTTGACCGGCGAACATCGGTTCGTCGCCCCCTCTTATCGACTCGAAGCCGAGAGAGTCAGGGGTCATGAGGTTGAGGTTTTGGGGTGTAGAGAAAAAGCCCCAGACTTCTTCGATGGGACGCGGAATGAACTGCGTTCGGAGGATCTGATACATGGTATGGTAGCAGGTATACGAACGAGGTCTGGGATTGGATGCTTTGTTTCAGGACCGGGCTGTAGGCGACTCGGGACAGGAGACAGGGGACAGGAGACAGGGGACGGGGAAGTTGGTTTTGGGATTCTTCGCTTTCTGTATCGAGAGGGGCGTTGCTTTGCTAGGTTTTGCCCTCGATTTTATTTTTCGGCGGAGAGGTTCTTCAGCACTTCGGCGGCGGCTATGAAGCCAAAGGCGCCGGTGAGGTGGGTGACGGCGCCGTAGCCGCTGGAACAGTCGAGGCGGTGACTGGTCTTTTCGCCGGAATCAGTGTCGCAGATTTCTGGGTACACAGCGTCCTCTGGAGAGAAAACGCAATCGATTTTGAATTTTCGATTCGCCTGCTTGGGAAAACCGAAATCGCTGCGAAGCATCTTACGCGTGCGCTGGAGGAGCTTATCGTTGTAAGTTTTGGAAAGATCCGAAACTTGGATACGAGTGGGATCGATACGTCCGCCTGCTCCCCCTACGGCGATGATGGGTATTCCTCGATCGCGGCACGTGGCGAGAAGGCGGCATTTGTGTTTTACGCTGTCGATAGCATCGACGACGTAGTCGTAGTCTACATCGAAAATTTGATCGATCGTTTTCTCAGTAAAGAAGCTGTGGATGACGCGAACTTCGGCCTCCGGATTGATCTCACGGCAGCGTTGGGCCATGACTTCGATTTTAGGCTTTCCGATTTCTCCGTCCTTGGCGTGGATTTGGCGGTTTATGTTGCTCTCGCAAATGTCGTCTAGATCGACGAGCGTGAGTTGGCCAACGCCCGAGCGAGCGAGGGCCTCGACGCTCCAGGATCCAACCCCGCCGATGCCGATGATGCAGACATGCGCTGCGCGAATCCTTTCGAGTCCTTTAGGTCCATACAGCCGCCCGACGCCGCCGAAACGAAATTCGAAACTGTGGGTCGCGTCGGGCACGGACTATTTGAGGAGCGAAGCGAGTTGTTCGAAGATGGCCTTGGCCGAGTCTGGGTTTTGCTGCTTCTGAAAATTGGTGGTGAAAGTGCGGGCAAGTACAATCATGCCGAGGTGGGTAAGCTGGCTACGCATCGCTTCAACTACCTTAAAGCCTCCTCCGCCGCTATGGGTGCCAACGATCGCGAATTTTCCGTTGAAGGCCTCACGCCAATCTTCGGTAGCGCGGCTCATCCATGCGATCGCGTTAGTGACGACAGGTGGAATGCTGCCGTTGTATTCGGGCGCGAGGAGTACCAAGGCGTCGGCGTCGGTGAGTTTTTCGACCAGTTCCACAGCGGCTGATGGCGTCCCGTTGTCCTCTGCTTCTGGAGTGTAAAGCGGAAGATCTAGCTGTGGCAGCACGATGATTTCGCTCTCGAAACCGGCTTGATCCGCGATGGGAGCCAAGAGCTCGGCAAGCTTTAGGTTGTGGTTGGTCGTTGAGGAAATGAGAATAATCTTCGGCATTGCAGGTGTGTTTATTGAGATTGCATTGTGGAATTGAGGCGTTTGTCGCCTAGCGTAAAGCTTCTTTCTGCTGCGTTTACGTCTCGGGATCTCATCTGCTTGCGCTTGGAAGGTTCTAGCCAAACATCGTGGGCATGTCGGCTTTGTCGTACATGGCGATCATGTAGGGGTGATTGGGATCGAAATCGGTGAGGGGCTTGCCTTGAGAGACGCGTCCGTGGGGGCGGCGATTTCGTCCGGGGCGATGCGTTGCATCGTCGCCAAGGTCTCGGCGGGCGATTTCTGCGGCGGCTTGGAGCTCTGCGACGATGTCAGGATGATCTGAATACAGATTTTGCGATTCGCTGGGGTCTTCTCTGAGATTGTAGAGAGCTTCGATTTCCTCTTCGTTTTTGCGGAAGTGCAATTTCCACTCGCCGCCGCGAATCGCCTCGAGGTTATTCATGAAGTAATAGTAGAAGGATTCGCGTGGGCTCTTCGATTCTTCGCTGAAGAACAGATCGCCAATGTCGAGTCCGTCGATGATCGGTTCTTCGTTTACCGGTTGATCGACGAGCTTCGAAATCGTGGGAAAGAGGTCCATCGTCGTCGCTAGCTCGGAGCAGGTGGTGTCGGCGGTTATTTTTCCTGGCCAGCGGGCGATAAAGGGGACGCGCTGCCCGCCTTCCCAGGTGGTGGCTTTGGTGCCGCGGCAAGGGGCGTTGCTGCCGCCTTCGTCGCGGGCGCGGGAGCCATTGTCGCTGGTGAACATAATGAGGGTGTTTTGGGTGAGGCCTTGCTTTTCCAGGTGGTCCATGAGGACTCCCATGGCCCAGTCGACGCACTCGACCGCCCCTCCGTAGGCTCCGTTTTGCGAACTTTCGAGAAATTGCTTGGGCACGAATAATGGGACGTGCACGTACATGTGGGCGAGGTAGAGGAAGAAAGGGCCGTCCTGGTGAGCGTTGATAAACTGGAGGGATTCATCGATGTACCGTTCGGTGATGCCGCGTTGGTCTGGCTGGGCTTGGATAACGGTTTCGTCCCGTAGGAGAGGGAGGGGCGGGGAATCCGGACGGTTGGGTTGGCGGCCCATATCGTTGCTGTAGGGGATTCCAAAATACGAATCGAAGCCGTGGCGAGTTGGGAGGAATTCTGCTTGGTCGCCGCAGTGCCATTTGCCGATAATCTTAGTAGCGTATCCAGCGGATTTGAGTTGGCTGGCAAGGGTGGTTTCGTTAGGACTGAGCCCAATGGGGTCTCCGGGGAACAATACGATTCTTCCGTCGAATTCGCCAAAACCAATGCGAGGAGGGTAGCAGCCGGTCATCAGTGAAGCTCGCGAAGGCGAGCAGACAGGCGATGAGACGTAGAAGTCTGTGAAGCGAATGCCCTCTATGGCGAGGCGGTCGAGATGAGGAGAGTTGGTCTTCGTTGAGACGTAGCAGCCTAAGTCGCCGTAGCCGAGGTCGTCGCAGTTGATCAGAATGATGTTGGGGTGCGCCATGTGGGTAGATTGTAAGTTGTGAAAGGATGTTCAGAGCGAAGCTAAAGGCTAAGAGCATCGCGAGTAAACATGGGAAGTTAAGATTTCGTAGGACTCTGCCGAGAATGAAGTAATGAATCGAATGTCGCAGCCAAGCGGTAGCTTGGGATGGGCTTCTTTAGAGGCTAGGTGGGGGATTCATCGAGCTCACGCTCGATGCTACTTTTAGAATTACTAGGACTTCTTGCGATCGCCATCCCGAGGCCGATGAGGAGCTCGGGTGCTGGTAAAAGAAGCGGACCTGGAGCGTTTGTTTTTGGTCGAACGAGATTAGATCATTCCGGCGCCTTGGAAGCTGTAGTGTTGAGGGTCGCTTCCGGAGTTGGAGGGGACAATGACATGGTCGAGAAAGTCGATGCCGATGATTTTTGCGGATTCGCGGAGAGTTCGCGTGACTCGGATGTCTGAGGCGCTCGGAGAGACGTCGCCGCTAGGATGATTGTGAACGCAAATTACAGCAGAGGCTCCGTAGCGTATGGCTTCT
>JBCCZW010000431.1:0-4344 GCA_039186805.1 Verrucomicrobiota bacterium | reverse complement strand
CTTGTGGCTGGTGGGCTTTCCGCGTCGCAGGTCGGAGTTGTCGAGAGCGGGAAGATCGTCGTGAATGAGAGAGTAGGTGTGTATGCACTCGATGGCGACGGCGGCGGGCATGGGGTCGATATCCGATTCAAAGAGAGCATGAGTGGCGAGGGTGAGTACCGGGCGTATCCGCTTCCCTCCGGCTTTGATGCTGTACTGCATGGCTTCATGTATGTGGGCGGGACGCGTCGATATTGGGGGAAGGTAGTGGTCGATGCCGTCTTCTAGCTGATTGGCGAGGGCTTGCAGTTTCTCTTTGAACTCCATGCGAAAATGGTGATGGTGATTGTTTTTCGAAGAATCCAGCATTCGCAATGCCTACGATTGAGCAAGTAACTAAACGCCTCTTATCGGACCGAGAGTGGTTCACAAAGTGTATAATCGGGGGATTGATGGCTTTCGTGCCTGTTTTGAATCTATTGTCGATGGGTTATCTCTACCGGCTTTTCGCGAGCGGAAAGGGACAGCAGGAATACCAACTGCCGGCTTGGGATTGGCAGGACTGGAAGGGCTTGGGATTGGATGGCCTGAGGTTTTTGGTTTTGGCTTTGGTATTTATCGCGGTTCCTTGGGCGGTTTTCTTCGGCTTGACGGGCTTGTTGCCTACCGGCTCGTTTTTGACCCTGGTGCCCCTGATTCCAATCGTGTTCTTTTGCGGGCCGCTAATGTGCGCGAGCATGTACCTCTACATGGTGCGTCAGGATTTTAAGGACTGCTTTAACGTCGAGGCATTGGGACTGATGCTTAAGGGGGCTGCGATTAACTACGCGGTACCGACGTTGGCCTACATAGGTTTTTTGGGTTTATTTTGGGTTATCCCGCCTATTGCGTTCTTTTTCGGGGGTGTGATATATTTCTACGCGATGGGGTTCGCCTTTCGCGAGCTCGAGTTGAGGAAGCAATAGGAGTTTCAATACCGCATGAGAAGGAGAGTATTTAAGAAATCGACGCCCTTTCGTTTGGTCAGCACGGCGGTAGTGGGCGTGTCCATGGGAAGTTTGCTGGCGGTGGTGCTTTTGCTGCTCGAGGAACCCAAAAAGGTTGCAGAAATTCCGGGACCGGAGGCGAAGCACGTGGCGGGAGATTTTCGGGTTTTGTATCAACCTGGGCTTATGGCGGGCAGCCAGCCATCGAGCAATTTCGAGAGATCTCGTAAGTACTTCAATTTGCGTTCGCCGGGGCAGCTGCCGTTTTTGGAGCGGGATTTGAATGCCTATTTCAATCAGTTAAGGTCGGGGGCAGATGGGAGCGGAGAGGGAGTGGCGTTTGGCGCGCCGAACATTCGTATTACTGAAGAAGGAATTGTGCTGAGCGTTCTGGCGACGGTGAATCCTGAAACCTCGCAGAAGTTCGATGTGACGGCCCAGATTTTTGGGAATTTCGAAATGTCGAATAGCGGTCCGGAGTTAGTGGTGGACAGTCTCCATTTGAATTCCTTGAGAGTGCCTTTGGGGAGCGTGATTGCCGATAGGTTGATAAGAGGTTTTATGGGCCTGGCGATCCCGGCTGAATCGGTTGAAGCTTGGGCTCAAATAGAAGCCATCGAATTGAATGATGGCCGTATGTCCGTCAAAATGGGGGCGCGGACTTAGGTTTGGATCTAGAAGTACGGGAGCGATGACTTATAGCTGAGGATCTTTGGTTGGACTGAAGTCCAAACTCCTCGGTTAGAAGGCTTCGGCGATCTGCTCCAAATCGAGGTTTTTTTGTATCATATTTTTGATGACGGGGATCTTGTCTTGGTCTTGGGGTTGAGTTTTGACCGTCATGCTATGGATACGAGAGGCGACCGAGTAACTGTCGTTTTCAGCGAGAATGAAAGGGATATTGCTCGACTTGATGAGCTCGAGGGTTTTGGAGCTGGGGACGATTCCCCTCGTGAGCACGATGCCAGTGATAAAGCCTTCTTCGGCGGCTGATTCGTCTGAGAGGATCGTTTGTATCATGTCTTCGCGGTCGCCGGGAGTAATGAGTAGAGTGCCGTTTGAAAGGGCGGAATGAATGCCGGAAGCGGCCATGGCGCCGATTATGATTTTGTTGATACGCTTGCTGTCGGAGCGGTATTCTCCATGAAGCCATTTGCCTTTGATGCGGTTTGCGACTTGGTGGAGGTTAGGAGAGGTTAGAACCTTTTCCTCAGGAAGGAGGCCGAGGAGGGGAATGCCGAGTTTTTCGAGAGCGAGGCCGGTGTACTTGCGGATGAGTTCCATTTTGTCGACTTGAACTTTGTTGATGATAGCGCCGATGACTTCGACGCCTTCCTGATCGAAGAGGGCTTTGTTCATGGCGATTTCGTCGATGGGCTGGCCGATGCCGCCGCGACTGACGATGATGGCTTTCGCTTTTAGGATCTTGGCGACGCGGGCGTTGGACATATCGAAGACGGAGCCGACTCCGGCATGGCCGCTTCCTTCGATGAGGGTGAAGTTTTTTTCCCAAGAGGCGCGGTCGAATCCGCGACAGAGCTTGTCAGTGAGCTCCTCGTTCATGGTTTGCGGGTTTTCGAGGTAGCGTCGAGTGAAGGTGCCATCGATCGCGATGGGGCTCATGCTTTGGATGGGGACTTCGACGTTGTAGGTTTTGTCGAGAAGGATGGAGTCTTCGTCGATAAGTTGTCCGTCGATTTCCACAAAGCGTTGGCCGACGGGTTTGATGAAACCGACTTTTTTGAATTTTTGCTGGAGAGCGGCAAAGAGACCGAGACAAGTGGTGGTTTTGCCGTCGTTCATGCGCGTACCGGCGACGAAGATGCGCTTGGTGGCGACGTTATCGGGTGTAGTGAGGAGCTTGGTCGGCATGTGAAGGCTGAGTCGAGCAACGCGATCAGCGATCGCGTCTACAAATTAGTAAAGGAGGGAGTGGTCGATGGCCTGGCAGCCTACGATTGCGGCGGCGCCCAGGATCTCGTGAGCTGAGGCGCCACGACTGATTTCTGCCGCGGGACTGTTGAGGCCGGTAATGATTTGTCCGTACTTGTTGGCGCCGGTGAGGATTTGGACGAGTTTCGTCGCGATATTACCGCTGTTGAGGTCTGGGAAAATGAGGATGTTGGCATTGCCTCCAACGGCGCTCGCCTCGAGACCTTTGACGATGGCGGTTGCGCGATCTAGGGCGGCGTCGACTTGGACGTCCCCTTCTATGTCCATTTCTACGTGGTAGTCAGCGACTTTTCGGCGCGCGATTTCGGTGGCTTCTTGTATGCGGGCGACGGTCTGATGGCGAGGGTTCCCATGGGTCGAGTAGCTGAGCATTGCGACCTTCGGCCGAGCGTTTGTAAGATGGTTCGCGAGAGTAGCTGTTGTGAGCGCGATCTCCGCGAGCTGTTCGGTAGTGGGCTGCGGGATGACGCCGCAGTCTCCCATGAATAGGGCGCCGTCAATTCCCACTTTCTTTTCCTCCATATCGAGGATGAGCAAAGAAGAAGCGGTTTTGACGCCTTTTTGAGTGCCGATGATTTGAAAGAGGGGGCGCAGGGCGCTGGAGGCCTTGGCAGTGGCTCCGCTTACAATCGCTTCCGCTTGATTGCGGTGGAGCATGAGGGTGGCGAAGTAGTTGGGTTCCAAAGTAAGTTCCTTGGCTTCTGAATCGGAGAGATCTGCGAAGCGAGGCATCTTTTTTAAGTCCTCAACGAAGTATTTTAAGTCGGCGCTACGCGAGGGTTCGATGATTCTCATGCCTTTCGTAGCGAGGTCGAGTTTCGCGGCTTTTTGCTTTATGACCGCGCGATCGCCGATTAGCATCGGGGCTCCCATTTGCAGGGAAACGATTTGGCGGGCTGCTTGGAGAACGCGGGCGTCATTGCCATCCGGGAAGACGATTCGCTTGGGATGGCGCTGGAGCTTCTGGATGAGATTTTCGATTAAGTTCATTTGGGCGAGAATTGGATTTTCCGCATTGGATCAGCATGGGGAGTGCCGAGTTCAAAATAAAAGGAGGGTTTTCTGAGGAAATTCTTGGCGGCAGAGGTGGAGGACTGAGCTGGCTCTGTCAATGTCAACAGTTCGTTGAATTGCCTTACGCGGTTGCGAGTGAAAGCTTCGGGGTAGGGATACCCTGTCTCAAATGTCTTGCCCGGATTGTCCCGATAGTGAGAAATCGGGGGATGTCGAAAATGATCTCTCGAATCGGCCTCGTGTCGGCGCTGACGATGGCGTCGCGCATCCTGGGTCTGGGGCGGGATATTTTGACCAGCGCGGTCTTCGGGACGTCGATTTGGAATTCGGCTTTTGTGACTGCTTTTATGATTCCGAATTTGTTTCGGAGGTTGTTGGGAGAAGGGGCCTTAACCGCTGCGTTGATGCCGAG
>JBCCZW010000430.1:0-4350 GCA_039186805.1 Verrucomicrobiota bacterium | reverse complement strand
GAGAGCTTTACTTCATAGAGTTTCGCTTGTTCGTTTGTAATTATCAGAGTTTCATCGTCGTCGAAGCATATACCTTCGCATTGGCCGGCGCCTATCCATTTAACGGATACATCGCCGTCAAGATAGTTGTCTGAGTCCTCAGGTTTTTCGAAGAGCCAAATAGCATTGTAGGTAAGTACGGCGATCTTGGAGCCATCCGGGGTGGAATCGGCGCCGGTCACTTGGCCTTGAACATCGTAGGAGTCGATTAAGGTGAGCACATTGACTTCGTTGGGGACTTCCGAATCCAAGCGGTACAGCTTGGTCTGATTGTCGCCACGGTTTTTGCTTAGCATATAGAGCTTTTCGTTGGCGTAGAAAAGGGCCTCGCAGTCGAAGTTCCTCTCGGATCTTGCTGGCGGAAAAGAGTCTTGGTCTGGGTAGGCGACCGGAATTGTTTTAAGGGCGCGGGCTCCGAGCGCGTGTTTATAGTTCGGCTCGGGTACGACGTAGATGGCTAGGTCGCGTCGGGCGTTGCCGTTGTTGCCGAAGGCTCCAATGTAGAGATTGTTGTCTCCATCGATCGCAATGTCCTCCCAGTCGATGTTCGTCGCATTTCCGATTGCGATTCCTTGATAGTCCCCTTGAAACCAATCGGGTTGGTGGATCTGGCCGTTTCGGTTAACCGCAAAAATTCTGGCGGCGTCTCCCGAGTCATTGTGCGTCCAATAAAGATCCTCGAAGGCGCGGCTTTTTACGAAGCCGCTAGATTCGCTGATTATCGGAGCGTCGAAGCTTGCATAGAATTTCAAAGGATCTCGCTCAGCGGCAGGCATCGGCCCCGAGACTGTCAGTAAGATACAAGGGAAGAGAAGAGCAAATGGTTTCATTGTATTCGAATGTTGGATATTAGAGTTCTGGGCAAAACGTAGAAATCGAATTTCGCTTGTTGATCCAATTGGCGCGTTCGATCATTTGATCTTTTCTAACGACCCCTAAGAGAGTCGCGTAGTCATACACTGGAATAACATCTTGATCGTCCGCTCCAGATATGGCGAATGCGCTCTCTACTGGCGAGTCGATATTCAGGGTGGCCACTGGAAATTTGGCGAATTTCTCAGCAGGAGAGTCTAAGGCATACTTTTCGCAGGCTTTGGCGAGCTTGGAATATTTTAGAAGACCCATGACGGCTTGGTTCTCGATGAGCAGCACGTCTTGCGGAGGGGAGTTGGCGAGAGCTTTCACTGCATCGGAGAGTTTTCCTTTGGTTGGTATCGAGAGGTAGTCTGCGTCCACGAAATCCCGCAGTCTGAGTCCGCTGAAGGCTTGAGAGCGGGAGAAGGATTGGTACTCCATGCGGCTGGCCCAGGCGATAAAGAGAAAGAGGGCGGCGAGCAGGTAGTTGGTCGTAGACAGCGCGATATAGATTCCTGAGGCGGAAGCAATGAATGTACCAGAACGACTCGCGATAGCCGTCGCCTTTAGAGGTCGTATCCAAAAAGATAAGACAGATCGGAGTATGCGACCGCCATCCATTGGAAAGACGGGGATCATATTGAAGCTGCCCATGAGCAAGTTGAAGAAAACCATGGTAGCCATTAGATCCTTGAAATCGAGTGGCAAGCTCTGACTTAGCCTAATGCCGAAGACAGGGTAGAAAAGACCTGCGATTACGAAATTAACAAAGGGACCTGCCAGGGTAATAATGATCTCCTGACTTGGAGTCCGAGGAAGGGATTGGAACTGGGCTATTCCTCCGATCGGCAGAAGGAGAATTCGGTCTGCGCTGATGTCAAATTTGCGCGCCGCGAGAGAATGGCCTAATTCGTGCATTACCACGGATGTGAACGCGAAGCTTATCAGGAAAATACCCCAGAGGAAACCTGCTGGGCCGGCCTCTTGGTATCCGTGTATTCCGATCGCAAATGGCAGCAGAAAGAAGGTGAAATGGAGTTCAAGGCGTATCCCGCAGACGCGAAACAACTTAATTGACCAATCTAACATTTCTGCTGCATGGTCGCCATCTCCTCGCCGAATGCAATGGCTTTGCGTCGATGATGATGTCTCGGCGAGGGAATTTTAGCGTTTTTATGTTAGCGGACAATCAGATGTTTACCGTTTTAATTGTAGATGATGATGAGGAGATTCGATACTCCCTCGGCAGAGTTTTGGGAAGCCAAGGCTATCGTATCGAGACTGCAGCCAGCGGCGAAGAGGGGATCGAGAAGGTGAAGCTCGGTCCCTCGCCTGACTTGATATTTATGGATATCCGAATGGGCGGAATCACTGGAATCGAGACGCTGCAGCACATGCGTTCGATCAATTCGAATTTGCAGATTATTCTGATGACTGCGTTCGGGACCGCTCAAACCGCGATTGAAGCGATGAAGTTTGGAGCTTACGATTACGTGATGAAGCCCTTTGATCCAGAGAAGGTCTTGGATATGGCGGCTAAGGCGGTCAATGCCTCGCAGGATCTAAAAACTGCGGATCAGTATGAAAAGAAGCTGAATCACGAAGATTACCAGGAAGGCATCGTGGGCAACTCTCCTGCCATGCAAGAAGTTTTCAAGGTGATCGGGCAAGTGGCAGCGAGCGATGCAACCGTCTTGATTACGGGTGATTCCGGTACAGGTAAAGAGTTGATTGCCAACAGCATATACAAGCATAGCTTGAGGTCAGGTGGACCGTTTACGGCAGTCAATTGCGCAGCGATTCCCGACAATCTAATCGAGAGCGAACTCTTTGGTCATGAAAAAGGCTCATTCACCGGAGCTACCACGCAGCGAATCGGCAAATTCGAGCAATGCGACCGTGGGACGATCTTCCTCGACGAGATTGGGGATATGGCTTTAGCGACGCAGACGAAGATTCTGCGCGTCTTGCAAGAGGGTGAAATCCAGAGGGTCGGGGGAACGGAGACGATTAAAGTCGATGCGCGCGTAGTCGCAGCGACGAACAAGAATCTAGACGAGATGGTTAAGGAGAAGACTTTCCGAGAGGATCTGTTCTATCGCTTGAATGTATTCCGGATCCGCGTGCCCAAGCTAAGCGAACGGATAGAAGATATCCCTGACATCGTAGACTTCATGCTTCAGGACCTCGCCCGCGATCGAAAAGCGAACGTGACCAAAGTTTCAGTGGATGCGATAAAGACATTGATGGCCTACTCTTGGCCGGGAAATGTGCGAGAGCTGGGTAATGTGGTTTATCATTCTGCGGTCGTCGCGCAAGGAGACGCGATCCTAGTGAAAGATCTGCCGGATACGATTCGAGCCGAAGTGGGGAATGACCCAGTTGCTGCCGTTTCTACCGTACCGACGCCATCTGCTGCAAGTTATGCGCCTGCGTTTGCCGAGTCGAGACCAGAGATCGCGTCTGCGCCGATTGGCGGGGCGTCGGTGGCTCCTGCGAGTCTGTCGAGTTCTCTGGATTATCTTTATCATTCTCTGACTGAAGGCGAAGGTAAGCGCATACTTCATGTGATCGAAAAGCAGATGATCAAGAGGGCGATCTCCGATACGGGAGGGAACCAAGCCCGCGCAGCGGAGATCCTCGGCATCACACGCAATACCTTAAAGAAGCGTCTCGACGAGTACGCCAGTGATTAGCCTTAGTCTTCCTTTGCGCGTCCTGCCAGCGAAGTATCGAATTTGCAAATACGGGCCGAAGACCGCCTGCCTTCGACCTTGACTGGACACCTCGCTGCAACGGTTTTCGCTTCTCTCTGGCTTTGCTGGATCTAGCGAACGAAATGACATAATCATCGCAAGAGATTATGGCGAAGCGAGCTTCCGTACATAACGAAGAGAGTCCGTTTGCCCGGCCTCTCTTCTAAAGTAGTTGTATTCTGGATGCGTACTCTCAGCTGTGATTCGCCAACACGTCTAGTACGGTCGCGGTATCTTCAGTCGCTTTGACGGAGTCGTTTTTGTAGATGACCTTGCCGTCTTTTCCTATAATGAAAGTCCAACGGGAGGTGGTAACGCTGCGGATCAAGGTGTGGAGGTCGCCGCCCACTTCGCGCTCGATAGAGCCTCCATTTCTCATGGGCACTCCAAAAAGTTCGGCGAGGCCGCCTTGTGGGTCGGATAGGAGCGGAAAGTTGAGCCCATGAGCTTCCTTGAATAGCGACAGATTGTTTACTGAATCACCGCTTACGCCGACGACGACTGCATTGGCCGCTTCGAGTTCTTTTGAATTGTCGCGGTAAGCGCAGGCTTGCTTGGTGCACCCGCCCGTCATGGCCGCCGGATAGAAATAGACAATAATGTTCTTTTCGCCGAGGTAGTCGGCAGCGTTCCAAATCTCGCCTGAATCATCATTGGCGACAAAGGCTTTTGCGTCATCGCCCACATTGAGGCCTGCGTG
>JBCCZW010000429.1:0-4364 GCA_039186805.1 Verrucomicrobiota bacterium | reverse complement strand
GGATGATCGAATTTTATGGGGAAGATCGCGGATGTATCCAGTTTCGCAAGGTAGCGCCTTGGTATGCGAAGCGCTTTGGTCCGGCGAAGTATTTTAAGGATCGGGTGGTTCGTTTTTCTAGTAGGGAAGAATTCGATACAATCCTAGCTGACTACATTGAATGGCGGGAGCGCTTTTGCGGGGATGATGGGGAGTTGCTACCGCAGTATGCGCTGGGGGAACAGCATTCTTCGATTACTCACGGGGTTTTGAATGAGAAGATCAAGGTGCCCAAGGGACCGGTGGAGAAATGGTAGGCTCGCCGTTGGCGAGAATGTGGAATGGTGAGTGGGGAATGTGGAACTGGGAATAAAAGTTGAGGTATAGCTTTACTTTTGGTTTAATTGACTACATTTGTAGTCAATATGTGTAGTATGTGTGTGCTTGCCCATTCGGTTCCGCCGATTTGGGGTATCGGACCTGGGTGGTTTTTATTCACTTGGGCGGCCATTATTCTCGATGTAATCCTAGTCTGGAAAGGAGTACGTCGTACGAAATCTGGTGAGTCCTGCGCTCTGCAGGTGCGATTGCTGTACCTCGCGTCAAACGTTCTTATCGTTGCCACAGTGGTTTATGTGTCATGGGAGACCTATGACTTTGCTCGAGCAATTCAGATTTTTGGTGTTGGGATTGGGTGGAATCATATCAGTTATACGATCAAGGATTGGCTTAATCTTGCAGGAGTAACTGGCAGTGTAGCGCTTTTTGGATACGTATGTTCTATCCTCCTTGAATTTACGGATCGAATTCTTGATTGGCAGCTCACAAAATTGCTCGTCCGGGTTAGGTGGCATATCGCAATTGCCTCTTCTTTATTCACAGGTGCTGCTATCATCATCGTAAACTCGATTGAACCCGAATTGAATAGAAAGAAGTTCTTTGATAAATTGGAGCACGCGTTAGCTGAGGAAGTGATAAGCGATTGCGATCAGGTAATCGTGTATCGTACAGAACGTCGCAATGATATTCAATTGGCACCTCCCCCGCCTCCTGATTCGGAATCGAATCAGAACCCATTAGAAGAGATGTTGAAAACTCATTTTAACGATCACAGTTTTATGGGGCTTGGAGTGGTGGTTGATCGAGGTGTAATGACAAATCTGATCTTCGATACCGATGTTTATCATCATACGTACTATGGGCGTTGGGTTGATGCAGGGTTCTTGGTTAGATTCGTGAAGGGAAAGCGTGTATTGGATTTGTGGATAAATGAAGGTAAGGACGTATGGATGTATATGAATGATTTTGAGGAGCTCAACGATGTTCTGACTTTTCAGCGACCTTATGATGAGTTAATGCTTCCGGTTCATGGAGATGCTGGAAGTCGCTTGATAGAGTATGGACATAGTTTTTATGACGGAGTGGAGGAGCTGTATTCAGAATCCTTCCTTCGGGCTAATACTATGATGGGTGGAGGTTGAGTTGCCGGGTTGGCGCCCCGGCCTACAAAAAAGCCCGGCTCTTTGGGAGGAGCCGGGCGGGGGAAAATTGGAAAACGTCAGGGATAGAAATTCTCTGACTGACCTCTGATGTCTGTCTCCTGACTTCTGGTCTTAGGCGACGTCGGTGATGAGGGTGGCGGGGTCTAGGATGAGGGCTATGGTGCCATCGCCTAGTATCGCTCCGCCGGATACGCCGGGTATTCCTTGCATCATGCTGCCGAGACTTTTGATGACGACTTCCTGCTTGCTGACCATGTCGTCGACGAGGAGTCCGCAGGGCTTGCTGGCGGTTTCAACGACGACTACCGTGGCATCCCGCGGATCGCTGACGGCGTTGGGGATTTGGAAGTGGTTGTGGAGTCGGAAGAGAGGGATTACTTTGCCGCGGATGTTGAGAATCTCTTGGTTGCCTTGGATTTTGGCGAGCGTCTCTTGGTCTGGGCGGAGGGCTACCTTGACGGAAGTGGTGGGGAGAATGAAGCGGTCGTCGCCTACCTTGACTACGAGTCCATCGACGATCGCCATGGTGAGCGGTAAGAGAATCTTGAATACGGAACCGTTGCCGAGTTCGGATTCGATCTCGATCTTGCCGCGGAGCTTCTCGATGTTCTTGCGAACGACGTCCATACCTACGCCACGTCCGGAAATATCGGTAATTTCTTCGGCTGTAGAAAATCCTGGGGCGAAGATGAGCTTGTAGATTTCTTCTTTGGTGAGGTTCTCGTCTTCGCGAACGACTCCGTTGGCAATGGCTTTTTGGAGGACTTTGTCGGGATCGATGCCGCGTCCGTCATCGCTCAGTTCGATAACGATGTTGGAACCTTGGTGGTAGGCTTTGAGGGAGACGTGACCGGTCTCGTCTTTGCCTGCGGCGGCGCGGTCTTCGGGCGGCTCGAGTCCGTGGTCAAGCGCGTTGCGGACCATGTGGACGAGGGGATCGCCGATTTCCTCGACGACGTTGCGGTCGAGTTCGGTTTCTTCTCCAACGACTTCGAAGCGCACTTTCTTGCCGGACTTGGCGGAGAGGTCGCGTACGATGCGGCCCATCTTTTGGAAGGTGGGCTTGATCGGGATCATGCGGAGGGCCATGGAGTTGTGCTGGAGCTCCTTGGTGATCCGCGTGAGTTGCGACATGTTTTGCTGGAAGAGAGAGTTGCCGTGCATCTGGTCCTTGGAGCTTTCGCGAAGCTGGGACTGTACGATGACGAGCTCGCCGACCATATCCATGAGGTTGTCGAGCTTCCAGGTGTTGACTCGGATAGTGGCGTTTTGGGAGGCGTTTTTCTTTACGCCGGTCGGCGCGTCTTGCGGGGGAGATTTTTGGGCGGCTGGGGTTGCGGGCGCTGATGCCGCCGCGGCTGGCTTTTCGGCTTCGATCGCGGGGGAGGCGTCGGTATCGAGGTCGATATCGATGCCGCCTTCGTCTGCATCAGGAGCGGGCGCTTCGGCTGCGGGGGCGGATCCTCCGTCAGTAGAGCGGACGTTGTGTCCGGCTTTGCCCATGATTTCGATGTATTCGGTTTCCCCCTTCATGGCCCAGCGGGCGCGTTGCATGAGGTGGGAAACGGGAATGACTTCGGACGGGAGGGTACCGTTGTTGAGGGCTTCTGAAATTTGTTCGATGAGGGCGGAGACGCAGTCCTTGGCTTCGAGGACGAGGTCGATGATGCCGGTGAAGGCTTTCATCTCGTCGTTGCGCACGAGGTCCATGAGGGACTCGATTTCGTGGGCGAGGCGGTTGACTGGAATAAGGTTTAGGAAGCCTGCGACTCCTTTGATGGTGTGGAAGGAGCGGAACATGGAAGCGATGGCGTCGCTGTTTTCCATGTCTTGCTCAAACTCGAGGACGGCCGTTTCGATCTGGCCGAGGTGATCGACGGCTTCTGTATGGAATTCGACGAGAAGCTCTTGGTTTTCCTCCATGTTGAGGTCCATGACCACGTCGAATTCGACGAATTCGTTTTCGAGTTCCGCTCCGCTGGAGCTTGCCGCATCCTCCGCAGCTTCTTCAGCGGGGGTAGCGATGGCTTCCTCGCTGGCTTCGAATGGCATTGGGATGCGTCCTTCTCGGAGTTCCGCACGGGCGGATTCGAACCAGAAGTTGAGCTCGGAGAGGAGCTTGATGCCAGTGGAGTCGAATGGCTGGGCGCTGTCGAGAAGCGAGTCCATCTTGTTGACGGCTGGCTCGACGGAGGTGAGGACGATTTCGACATCCTCGAATTCTTGTTGGAAGTCTTTTAGAAGGGAGTAGATGGGAAGCATTCCTTCGTCGCTTCCGTTGGAGGAGAGAAGGAGCTCAGAGGAGAATTGGGCTGAGAGCTCGGAGAATTTGTCGAACTTTTCGATTCCCCATGGGCAGTCTGTGGAAAGATCTTCGGTGGCTTCTTGGAATGGGATGGGTTCCTCAGCAGGCGCGTCTGGAGTGGAATCTTCGGTGTGCTGGGTTGATTCTATTTCTGCATCCGCGGGGATAGCGAAGTTGGCTTCTGAAGCCTCTGATTCTGGCTTTGGAGTAGAGGTTTCTTCTGAGCCGAAGGCGGGAAGGGGAGAGTCGTTTCTAAGGTTTTCGAGGCAGCTGGACCCCCATTTGGCGAGGGATTGGATTGAGGCGATGGTGGATTCGTCCCATGGGGCTGCCGTGTCGAGCAGTGGCTGGAGCGCATCGAGGGTGGCGTCGGCGGCTTGCTTGAACGCTGGTTCCTCGGGGAATGCTTCGCCTAAGTCGGTGATGAGGCTGAAGATTGGGATAAGACCTTCGTCGCCGCCTGGGGTGGCGATATGGGATTCGCCGGTCAGCTTTTCAATGATCTCTTCGAGTTTCGCTATGTCTTCTGGTGACCAAGCCATTTTCGTTGCTTTTTGTGGGGATGTCTTCGATGCGGC
>JBCCZW010000428.1:0-4375 GCA_039186805.1 Verrucomicrobiota bacterium | reverse complement strand
TGGGAAAACAGCCTCATCGCCCCCATCCTCGAAAAGACGAATAGCCCCTCTCTCGATACCGCGCTCACCGCTTTCGGCTACGCCATCCCGCCCATAGAGATTCTCATGGCAATCGGTCTCGTATTCCACCGTACCCGTCGCCTGTCAATCATCGTCGTCATTCTCACACACGTATCCATACTCTTGTTACTGGGTCCTGCCAAAGGCTATATATCCAATTCCGTCGTTTGGCCTTGGAATCTCGTCATGATTCTTCTGGTACTGCTCCTCTTTCGACAAAAGGAGGCGAGCCCCTTTGCCTTTCTTAAGTTCAAAAAACTAAGATATGTCGCCTTCGCAGTCGCTCTGCTCGTCCTCCCGGCTCCTATTCTTTTTCACCTAAACGCCTGGGATCGCTACCTTTCCTTCAATCTCTACTCCGGCCAACAAAAACGAATACTTGTCAAAATCGAAGCCGCGACGCTCCCCTATGTCCCAGATTCCTGGGCTCCCTACTTGCTAGACCCGCAAGCAGACGATGGTCACCAAATTCTCTCAGCAGCCGCGTGGACAAACAAAGAACTCAACACGCCATTCGTATCAGAGTGGAGACTACTGAGACGCTTTGCTAGACGCATCGCCTCAGAACTGCCTGCGGAACCGCCCCCCGCGTTCTACGTCGATTACCGCCACTTACCCCACAAGCCCAAACGGTTCTACTTAGTGAATCAAATCGACGAAATGCGCGACTAGATCGCAGGAGGCATCGCGAACGTAGAGCTGAAAAACATCGCGACTTCACATTTTGCCGCGTTCATTCTAACCTCTCCTCCCTCCAGTCGGATCAGCTCCGTGATCCGACTAAGAAAACCTCCAACCAAATCCAACATGCGTCTTGTTACACGTACCCACCTTCAGGCATTTGCCTCCCTATTCCTGGCAATCGTCCTAGCATCCTGCTCGAAAAACGGGGATTCAAATCTCTCCCCCGAAGAAGCGCTCGCCGTTCTGAAATCTAAAGTCGTCCTCCCCGCTGATGAAGATCGACTCGTCAGAATTTCACCCGCCCCACTTTCGCCGGGCGATAGAATCTCAGAGGAATTCAGCGACGACGTATGGCGAACTGCCGAAGGGGGAGAATGGCTGTTTCTCATCGATCGCAATCCAGGGGCCTACTTGTCTCGCAATCTTGAATACGTACTTGTTCGCAGCGAAACGCAGATCTTCCTCGGATCCGACTTCAGCGAAATCCCTCTCGTTAACGACGAAGCCGTCTGGTCTGATGATCCCGCCTACCAAAAGGCGATAGTCGATAACACGGTCGCCCTCGGAACGGAAGGTTGGCAACGCAACTTCAACGACGAAGCGACCCCGCAAGAACCCCTCAAAAGAGGACCGCCGCAAGAGGAATTCGTAAACATTCCTGATCGCTCCACCTTTGAAGAATGCTGCCCTGAACCACGTCGCCGTTTCGCATTAATTCTATATAACTTCGACAAAGGCCCCCTTCGCAAAGATATCAGCGACAACGTAGAGCAGATGTCTACCGCGATGAGGGACAATGGCTACACAGTCCCCCAATTTCCCTCTTCCACCAATCCCAGTTCGCCTCAACGGCAACCAGCCATCTATCTCGGAGATCGCCGCGGCAACGGACTCCAGCAATTGCGCGACTTTGTGGCCGAACATGACGATGAGGACGACTGCTGCGAAGAAATCTTCATCTACTACTCAGGACACGGAAAACAAGAAACCGTCAGCGGTCAAAAACGCTATTCCTTTGGACTCCGCTTCAACTATAAAGGGGAGGGCAACGACCGCGCCGGAAAGAAAAGACTCTATGCAGAAGACTTCGCTCAAATACTCTCCGGTTTGAAGTCACGCAGTATCCACATAGTCATCGACGCCTGCCATAGCGGCGGCTTCATTGATGCCCTCGGCGCCCTTAAGGGAGTGGAGACCATTCGCACCTCTTGCTCGGAGGATGAAAAAGCCTGGAGCGGCCAAATCGATCGCGTCAAAAAGAGCGGTCAGCCCCTCGTACAAGACCCCTACGGCCAAAGCCAGGGAGAGAAAGGCTCCGAATTCACCAGCGGCTTTGCCAAAGGAATCCGCGAACACAACGCCTCTCGCCCCTCCGGTTCACCTCCCACCCCAGCGCGCCGACTCACTGACATCGGGTTCGTAGAGTCAGGCAAAAACGATGTGACCGCGCTATCCGGCAAAACCAACCCCACAGGTCAAACGCGTATCGACTCTAAAGACTGCAACTGCTGCCCAGACGAAAACGACGCGCAATAAAACTGCGCGTCGCGATCAATAAAACTGATTGTAACCGGAAAATAACTACACGACAGGATACTTCGCCATCAGGCGAATATTCTCGTCTATCTCCTGCGTCGTCCGCGCCCCGATTGTCATCGAATCGAGATATCCCAGGTTCTGAGCGAACTTCATGCACTCGTCCCTCTTATCGAGCAGCCTTCCCGCGCCGAAAATCTTCATACCGATCACATTCGCTCCGCGCTCCTTAAACTTCTTCTGAACCGGTATCACCTCATAGGGTGTACCGTCCATCGCTTTCCCGTATGGATTGATCCGCGTCAGAGCGATCTCGACCCATTCGGTATCTGCCGCTCGCTTCAAAGCATCCAGAGTATGGCAAGACATGCCCAAAGCCTTGATCATGCCCTTATCGCGATAATCCTGGAGCACTTCCAGATATCCCGCCAAATCCTCATCCCACTTTGGGGTCACCACATTGTGCATCAGCAAGATGTCGATCACATCCACATCGAGCTCCATTCGGAAACGCTCGATTGTCGTACGGGCCACGCGGCGTTGCTCATCGATCGAAAGTCCAGCCGCTTCCTTGCTGTCGTAGCGATAATACAGCTTCGTCAAAATCGTCACTTCCTCACGAGGCATAAACCTCAAGGCTTCGCGAAAATAATAGTGGGAGCCATACAGATCCGCTAAATCGAATAAGCGAATTCCTCGGTCATACCCATGTCTCAACAGGTTTACGAACTCCTCGAATCCCATTCGGGTATGGTCCGACTGACGCTTGCTTCCATGAAAACCTGTCCCCTGAGCTAACCGAGTCGTCGTTATTCCCGTCTTCTCGAAAGTCACCTTCGGTACTTCCGGAAGCGAATCCGTCGCCTTAGCATAGGCGAAGTTCCCCACGAAAGGAGCCGCCGCTGCCGCTCCTGCCATTTTCGTCAAAAAGTCTCTACGTCTCATAGTGGATTGGGATAAAAGGATTAATTACTGATTTAGTTCATAGATTTCACGACAACAAGATTCGTCCCCATCCATCAGCGAATCTCTATCCTTCTCCAATCGCAAATATCCCGCTACCTCCCCATCCAAAACCTACAAAAGTCTCTCCAGCAATCTAGAAACCGGCAAGTTTCGAAACAGGAATCGAGTCAGGGTATCCAACTTCTGGAATCGCGACAAGATTCTTCACCCCCGTAAACTGCCCGAAAAGCAGAATTCGTCATTCGGATTGATCGCCCTTTCATCGCCTCGAATCGCCATCGCTCGTCAGCACTCAAATCCGACTCTATCCAAGTTCTCGAATTCAAAAAACGGATACGCCAAGCTCTATCTTTCAAACTGAAGGATTTGCCAACACTAGAACCTATCTCAATAAAAAGAGACCACCCTAACTTCTCTAGAATCGGTAAGCGCCGTTCAGTGCGTTACGGCTCGAAAAAAACATGAATTGGCAAAGATCCGAACGATAACGAAGACACGACCTTCAACGAATGGAAATCGACTTAAGGGACTTCCAAGCCCTCTCATGCCCAAATAGATCAAAAAGCTATGGAATAGCTTTTGCCTTTCACTTGAAGCGATCCTTCTCGACAATCGATTACCTAGATACCAAGCAAGCACTAAGATATGAGAAGTGATTTTGCCATAAGCCTGCATATCATGGGCTTTCTTACCGCATCGAACGGAACGCCCCTTTCTTCGCAAGTACTTGCCGAGACCTATGGCACAAACCCCGTGGTTATACGTCGCCTCCTGTCCAAGCTAAATTTCGCCAACTTAGTAACCACGCAAAGAGGAGTAGGAGGGGGTTCCATCCTCGCCCGTGATCCCTCCGCCATCAACCTTCGGGATATCTACTTGGCCGTAACTGAAAAACCCGGATTCCTACCGCGATATCCTGTCCGTGAACACGGTCCTTCTTCTGTAATCGGCGCTTATATCAATACTCTACTTGAGAGCGTAGAAGAAGATGCGCTCATAAGACTAAGCGAAATCAATATCTGCGAGATGGATGAAAAAGTCAGGCCAGCAATTTGCAAACTCCTCGAAGGCAGAAACTTCGACTAAGCCTAAGAAGCCTCTTGTAATACGTAACTATTTTAGTTACGTA
>JBCCZW010000427.1:0-4391 GCA_039186805.1 Verrucomicrobiota bacterium | reverse complement strand
GCAACACGATTATTTCAGATTATCTTTTGATTTCTTACGTACCGGGATCGGGTGAGTTATCCGTGATCTGCGCATCGATGGTGGGCGCTGGCCTGGCTTTTCTTTGGTTTAACTCCCATCCGGCGGAAGTGTTCATGGGAGACACCGGCTCTTTGGCTTTGGGCGGACTGATTGGCGTGGTGGCGTTTATGTCGCACCAGCCGGTGACTTTGGTAATCGTGGGCGGGATCTTCGTAATGGAAATGATGTCGGTGATTCTGCAAGTGGGATCTTTCAAAATGACAGGTAAGCGGATTTTTCGCATGGCGCCGATTCATCATCACTTCGAGCTGAAGGGGTGGGCGGAAAACAAAGTTGTAGTGAGATTTTGGATTCTTTCGTTGGCATTTGCCTTGATGGGCTTGGGGACCTTGAAGCTGCGTTAAGTTGAAGATGGTTGAAGAATTGCAGATTCCCGATTGGCTGGCGAAGCGCCTCGAGAGACCGGTAGCGGTTTTCGGAGCAGGCAGCAGTGGTCTTGCGGCCCGGGATCTAGCCAATGCTTTGGGGGCGGAGGCGGTGGTCTTCGATGAAAGAGCGAAGGGCGATTACGACCGTAGATTCGACCGAGACGCTGCGGGTCAATTCGGCCTGGCGATTACGAGTCCTGGCTTTCCGGAGGATCATCCTTGGTTGATTGCAGCGCGGGAGGGCGGCTGCGAAGTGATCGCAGAGTTCGATTTTGGAGCCTTGCTGTGGAAGGGGCCGATCATCGCGGTGACCGGAACGAATGGGAAGACGACTTTGACCGAGTTTCTAGAGAAGGCGTTCGTCAGCTCCGGAACGGAAGCGTTCGCGGTTGGGAATTTAGGTCGACCCTTGAGCGAAGTTTTGGCGAAGGGCTTAAATCCAGAGGCGATTGCCGTGGCGGAAGTCAGTTCTTTTCAAGCCGCGGAGATTCGCTACATGAAGCCCGATTATGTACTCTGGTCGAATTTCGATGAGGATCACTTGGATCGTCATGGGAACCTCAAACGCTATTTTGCAGCGAAGTATCGTTTGGTCGAGCAGGCGGGGCAGGAGAATGTATTTTACGGAGGTTCGGTGAGGCGTTTTGCGGAATCGGAAGGCTTCGCATTGGATGAAGCGGGTTTTGTGGGCAACCACGCATGCAGCGAAGTCTTGGGATTGAAAGGCACCGACTTTGACAGCATGCCGGAGCTGAAGAACTACCTGAAGGCGCGAGCGCTTTGGTTACGAATGGGATTTCCGGAGGATGAGCTGATCGAGGCGGCTCACAATTTCAGGAAGAGTCCGCATCGGATGGAACTCGTCCGCAATCTGAATGGCGTTTCTTTTTGGGATGATTCGAAAGCGACGAATTTCCACGCGACGCTCGGAGGGCTGGCTCGCTTTGCGGAGCCTGTTCTTTGGATCGGCGGAGGCAAGGGCAAGGGGGGAGATCTAGAGCGGTTTTGCGAACGGCTTTTTACGCAAGTGAGCGAAGCTCATTTGATTGGAGAAACAAGGAGCGAGTTGCGGGCGCTGCTTGAAAGCAGGGGCGTAAAGACCGAGCTTCACGACGGTCTGGAAGCCGCAGTTGAAAGGGCATTTGAAAATACGAATCCTGGAGATAATGTATTGCTTAGTCCGGGGTTTGCGAGTTTCGATATGTTCGATGGTTATAAGCATAGGGGAGAAATTTTTAGAAAGGTAGTGAATGCGTTATGAGAAAGCAAAAATTTGATATCGGAAATGTTTCGGATGTAGGAGGCGGCTTTGCGATGAACATGAAGCGAATTGGACTCATCATCGGCGCCCATGTCGTGGCGATTGGAGTCTTCTACCTCGTTGGCTCAAGCGGCGGATCGGATGATAGCGATGGCGCGGTTTTGGCCGGGGCGAATGGATTGAAGATTTGGGACAGTCAATCGCCGGATGCTCAAGAGCCGACAGTCGATCCTTCGAGTATGGCGGCCTTCGATAGTCGCGCAGGCGATTTGAGCGGATACAATGCGGGCGATGCATCGCGGTCTAATTTGATCGCGAGCTCCAGCGGAACCCGCGTTCCCGCTTCCACGGTGTCCGGGAATACTTCGTTCAATCTCAACACGGCTCCTGTGGTTTCCAATCGCGGGCGTTATGAGCCGCAACGACCATCGGATTATTCCGGTGGTGCCGTATTGAACCGGGACAGCGCCTATCAAAATAACGATGGCGTCCTGTACAGCGAGCCTACCTTACCGCCGAAGATCGTAAGCTATACGGTTGCGAAGGGCGATAGCATTTGGGGAATCGGGCGTAAGTTTAATGTCACTACAAAACAGATCACGGACGCGAATCCCGGCTTGAAGGTGAATACGATTCGCGTTGGGCAAAAAATAAATATCCCTCAGCCGGCGACCAGAGGGGGCTCGCTTGCGGGCTCTAATACGCCTGTCGCTCAGCAGCCCGTGGTAACCGAAGTCGATGGTTCGACCTACGTCGTGAGGAGCGGCGACTCTTTGTCGAGGATTGCGGCGAGTCAGGGAACCACGCTCACTGCGTTGCGCATGGCGAATGGCTTGAAGGACGATCTGATTCGAGTCGGTCAGAAATTGCGTATTCCAAATGTGAGTACGACTTCGGAGAGTATAGTGTCTGAGAGGCGCCGCGGCTTGCGCGTGGTGGTGAAGTCAGGCGATAGCGTGAGCGCGATTGCGAATCGACATGGCGTTTCCCAAAAGGCCTTGATGACCTACAACGATATCGCGGATCCGCGTCGACTGCAGGTGGGTCAGGTGCTTTACATCCCGGGAACGTCGGAAACCAGAGAAATAGAGGATTTGGAGCCGCCCGCCCAGGTGACGCGCGATACGCGCCCGCCGGCGCAAACGACTCCGGCTCCCACGAGAACGATCATTGAAGAAGAGCCCAGCCCAGCGCCTCTGCCGACTATCGCTTTCGAAGACGACAGCGACTTGCTCGACGAAGATCAGGTTGAAGCTCCGGTGATTCCGATCGAAGACTAAGCTTAGCCCATTAAGGACGCTCAGTGCCGAGAAGTAGGAGAAAATCTAATACAGCCGTTGGAGGCGTGGGGATTATCAACCCTGCGGCCTTGCTTTTGGTTTTCGCCTTGTTCTTGTCTATTCTCGGTCTGACGGTGTTGTTCAGCGCAAGCCTGCCGGTTAATGACGAGTCGCCTTATCTGCTGATCGGAAAGCAGATGTTCTTCATGTTGGCGACCTTCGTGTTGGGCTTGATCATTTTGAAGATCGATTTGGAGTGGTCTCGGAAACTCATTTGGTTGGGCTACGGATTGTGCATAGTCGCGCTGGTGGCGGTGTTGATACCCGGCATCGGTCGCGAGGTGAATGGCAGCAGAAGTTGGATACGATTTGGAGCTTTCGGTTTTCAGGCGGCGGAATTCGCGAAGATCGGAACGGTCTTTTTCTTGGCTCATTACTTTAGTCTGATTCGAAAGGAAACCGATACCTTCTGGAAAGGATTCGTCTTCCCCTGTTTCGCGATCGGATTGGTTGTGGGATTAATCATGCTGCAAACGGATTTGGGTACGGCGTTGATTATTTCGATGGTTTGCTTTTGCCTGCTGTTTCTGGCGGGTTCTCCACTGCGGTACTTGATTCCGTCTGCGGTTGGCGGATTTGGAGCGGCGGTGTTCTTGGTGTCGCATGATACTGAACGCTGGAGTCGACTGACTGCTTTTCTCGATCGTGAAGGCCAAAAGGCGGGAGACGCTTATCAGGCCCACCAGGCCATTCTCTCTTTTGGGGCGGGAGGAACGGAGGGCGTCGGCTTGGGCAACGGTCGCCAGCAGCATCAATTTTTGCCCGAAGCGCATAACGATTTTATTTTCGCAATCGTCGGCGAGGAGTTGGGCTTAGTGGCGACGCTTTTGGTAGTAACGGCCTTTCTGGGCATCTTCTTGGCAGGCATGTGGCATATGCGCAAGGCTCCCAATATGTATCAGTATCTGATCGGATGGGGTTGTTTGCTGACGATTACGATTCAGGCGATCGTAAATCTCGGCGTAGTGACAGGAACACTACCGACGACTGGCTTGCCGTTGCCGTTCATCAGTTCCGGAGGATCGAATTTCATTGTGATGGGGATGTGCGTCGCGGTGTTGCTGAATACTAGTTTTGCCTGGAAAACGCCCGCGCTGAATCAGTCGAAACGCAAGTTGAAGGAAATATAGGATGAGGAGGGCTATGATTGCTTGCGGAGGAACGGGAGGACACCTTTCTCCGGGGATCGCTTTGGCTGAGGAACTCGTATCTCGCGGCTGGAAGTGCGAGCTGATTATCAGCAACAAGCAGGTGGATTCGCGATTGGTGAACAAGTATTCGGATTTCGATTACTTTTCCGTTCCTGGATCGCCGTTGAGTTTAAATCCCGTTCGCTTTGCG
>JBCCZW010000426.1:0-4392 GCA_039186805.1 Verrucomicrobiota bacterium | reverse complement strand
GCGGCGAAGAGCCAGTCTTCGCTCAGCGGCTTGATCGACTTGCGGAGCGATTCAACTTCTTCGGCCTGGGTCTCTGCTGTCCCTCCTTGCCGGAATATGTCTAGGAATTTTTGTTTGTCGGACTCCTGGATGTGTTCGAGCAGACCTTCTTCGTAGTAGAGGGGGAGTTCGCCGCATTCCGTTTCGAAATCGCCGATGTCTATGAAGTAGGCGTTGATGCGAATCGAGTCGTCGTTTTCGTCTTCCTCTACGGGGTTGACGCTGACGGCTAGAGCGAGATTTTGCGCGTAAATCAACGCAATCGCAGCTGAAAGTGCTTTCGCTATGCGGAACATGGGTTGCGATCTGTTAGAAATGGGTCGTGGAGAGAGGTATTTAGATGAAAAAGCTATTAGTTGGCTGTTGGATGTCCATCTCTTTGAGCCTGCAATATCATTCGAGACTGGCCAAGGCTGAGCATTTTTGTATACCCCTTTCTTCGTCTCAGCCCATGCGTCGTTCTCCCACATCAATTGGCGTCATAAGGAAAGCGGTTTTCGGATTTTTCGCGATATTGCAATCTTTCGCGCTTTGTTTTGCTTCATTTGAAGAGCAAAGGATCTCAACGCTGATGGATCGATACGAGCGAGGTATCGACGCAAATCGGTTTCAGTATTTCCCTGGGAAAGATAAAGCCGATTTGGAGAGAGCTTTGAGGGACGGCGATCTTCGATCGATTCGATTGGAAATATTGTATCCAGTTGCTTACGAAGCTCCGGAGATTGCAGAAGAAAGCGCCGTCTTGAACGCTAGCCTCGAGGTCGCGGATTTACCGATCGAGGCAGTGGAGGAGGAAATCGAACTCAACCCATGGAGCGAGGGAGGATTTGAAGACGAGAAATCTGATGACTCCGCTTGGGGCTTGGATGTTGAATCCGGCTGGGTTGAACAGAGCAGCAGAGACAAGTCTAATCTGCTTGGGTCGTTGATGAGCCAGATCCAGGATGCGGTCAACTCTTGCAATTATGGCTTGGTTAAGGAGTTGGCAGATTCCATTCTTAAGGTTGATGGGGAGAATGAGTGGGTGGTCGGCCACTATGAACAAATCGTCGAGTGGGCCGATAGGGCAGCTGTTTACCGAGCCGCTTTAAGCGATGCCTATGCCGCATACGAGTCCGAAGATTACGATGTTTTAGTGACCAAGTTGGAAGTTGCTTATGAGAATGCGGCAAGCAACTGCGGTCAGGATACGGTTGTCAGCGCCCTTTTGAATCAAGCAAACGAGGCCAAGGGCAGAGAGCGAGATGAGGCTATCGCTTTGGCCAAGCAGGAAGGACTGATCAATCAGCAGAGTTTTGTTGAGTCGCAAAGAGCTCAAGCTGCTCTCACTGCGGGCAAGCAAAAGGGTAAAGGCGGCTTGGGATCCGGATTGCGAGGTTTGTTGGGAGCCGCTGTGAAAGTGGCCGTGATGAAGGATAGTGGGATGAGTACGGACGATGCCCTTATGCAAACGCTTCAGCAGCAGACATTGACGTCGAATCCGGATCTGGGGCAAACGATCGGACAGCTGCAGCAGCTCCAGGGCATGGACGCAGGTGTCCAAAATGTGAATACAAATGCTCTAGGCAATCTGGGGAGCCTCGGGAATGCGAGTAGTCTGCAGCAAATGGGGTTGGGCAACGACGCGAACGATTGGGTTTCCATTTTAAATCAGGCTACGCAACTCGCTCAGAATAGCGGGAGTACTCAGGCGGGCAATTCTGCTCTCCAGGGGATGATGCAAGCGCAATCGGACAACGGAGCGGCTTCTACCGGGGTTGGAGATTTGTCCAATATGAGCCCACAGTGTCGCCAGATGTATCAGGAGTTGCAGCAACACGGCAAGGAGATGCAGCCCTTAGCCGAAAGATACATCGCCTTGGGCCAGAGCGGTGGAGCCTCCACTGCGGAACTGCAATCGATGGCAGCTCGGATTCAGATGATGGCTCAAAGGCAGCAGGAGATGCTGGCCAAGATTAAAGCCGCAGGTTGTCCTGGCTCGGAGGACATTCCGAATTTTCAGGGCCTGTACTGATTTACTCGATTGTAAAGCTCACGATTCGGGAAATGCATTCGCCGTTGATGCAGACCTGACCTTCGAATATGTACTCGCCTGACAAGGCGTTCGAAGGAATTCGTTGTTTGTAGACTGAGCTTTCGGAACCGATTTCTCTCTGAAACTCTTTTACGATCGGGTATCCAGGGAGCTGTTTGCCATCTTTTGAAAGCTGTCTCGTTTCGATCGCGACGGTGGAGGAGTTTTCCTGTCCCTCGATGGCGTATTCAAGAACCAGCAACACTTCGCTTCCGCGTCTAACGCGATTGGGCGATGCTTCGATACGTAAGGCCGATAGGTAGGATGGAAAACTGGATTGCGCGGCGGGCTGGTCGCTTAATGGCGGAGCATCGTTGTTTACTGGAAGGCTGAGGGTGAGTCCTCGCGAAGCGGGCCGTTTCAGGTTCAGCGTATTTCTTCTCGCCGTGGAGCTTGCTTTCGGCAAAAAGCGAAAAGCTTGATTGGCAATCTGCTGTTCGAGCCACTGAGGCGTTAGCCATTCGTCCGAAAGGGTTTGAAATCGATTCTTCGATCTTAGAGGAGCCCGTACCGTTATTGTATATTTCGTGCCTCGCGATGTTCTGGCGAATAGGTATGAGTCGGTGGGGTGCTGGAAGTTCATCCCGTAAATGACGGAGACTTCCCCGGCGGGAGTTTGAAGGAGTCCGAAATCAAGCGCCTGCTTGTTCGCCTTCTTTTGTCCGGAAGCATAACTCTGGCTGGAGTGAATCGCGAGAGAATCATGCACAATATGATTTGCCCGCCAATTCACGCGGGCGACGATTTCTCTGCTAAGCAATTGGTCCCGAAGCTCAATGATGCGTTGGGAGCTCAAGTCGTTCTTTCGAGGAGCAGTGCCCGGGTCGTCGGCAGTGTAATCGGTCTTCTTCGCTATCAGAGCGTGATTACCCGATAGCGCGATGATGAGTAGCGGGAATAGGATACGACCAAGCATGCCGAGTCGAACTTGCATTTGCTGAAGGTAGGGCAATGCGGAGCTGTTTCAAATTTAAATTCAGTAGCATCGATTTCGCAAAATAGTTGATCTTCGGCGAGCTTCGAGGATTGATTCATCCTTGAGATGGGTTGGCCAGGGTGGCGATCTTCGGCCTAGGTCGGAAAAAACCGCAGGTTCGAAGTTAGAAGACAAGCAGTCGGATGCCTGAGAAACTTCGCTTTGCGCTCACGGATCTCGGGTTTGGAGTTTTTGGCAAGTCGTTGTTGTATTTTGGGATTCGGTACTCAGTATGCGGCGCTTTCTGGAAAATCTTATGCGAATCTCTGTTATTAGTGAGAATTGTTTGGCGACCGAAATTGCGATGCGATTCGGCGGAGGCGTTTGCATATGACGGGCGAATTGGATTTTGGATGGATCTTGGATGGGAATGCGAACCGCTTGCGCGAGGCCTACAAGAGTTTTCGGGGTTTAAAGGTAGACCAGGATTGGAGCGATCGGAAGCCGGCGGAGTTGCTTGAGAAGGCGCGTACGATCGCAAAACCAGTCGAGGTTAGCGCGCCGGGGACTTTCTCGAAAAAGAGTATTCGCACTCTCAAGTTGGAGCCCACGGACAAGCCGGGTTGGTGGTTTGATCGGATGGATTTGCCGGATTCGCAGCCGATTAGAGTGTCGGCTCGAAATGTTTGGACGACGGGAGAGATCGTGAGCAACATTGTGCTTCGTTCCGGCTCTTCTCACAACTACGTGAGGTTGGTGGAACACATCATTGCATTGAAGGCGGGCATGGATGTGGACAACCTCCTGATTCGATTCGATTCCGGAGACCCTCCTTTATTCAATCAGGGGAGCAAGGAGTTAGTGGAAGCGATTAGCCGGGCAGGTCGCGAGGAATTGGATGAGCCGGTGAAATACTTTACGGTGCGGGAACGCGTGTCGTTGCTGACGCCTCACAAGGGTTTTTTGACGATCGAGCCAATAGAAGAAGGCAAACCGATTTTGGAGATCGATTGCGCTAGGGATTTTCCAAACGCGATTGGTCAGCAACGGATCAAGTTCGTTCTCAATCAGGAGTCTTTCGAATATGGGGCTCTGGCTCGGACCAATGCGACTTCGAAGCAGAAGCTATTTCTGCAGACCTTTGGAAAGCTTTTTGCGGACACGCGAAATTTGGGATACAATAGCCAAAATGTGCTAATCGCGGGAAAGCGGAAGTATGTAAATAAGCCGACGCACGTCCATGAGGGGAAGTCTCTTGAGGCTGCTTGGCATCGGGCGGTGTTGGATTTGATCGCGGCCTTGGCTTTGATCGAAGAAGGGCGCTTCGTAGGAAAAATTACGGATTACAAGGGCGGCCATTTTC
>JBCCZW010000425.1:0-4411 GCA_039186805.1 Verrucomicrobiota bacterium | reverse complement strand
GATTCATATAATATTATTTAATCGATTATATCTTTTCGATGCAGATATCGTATTTGGCGCATAAGCCTCTTTCGTCTGGAGCCTTTGGGGTTTTCGCGCGGCTTATTCTAGAGGATCGAGCATCTTCTGAACATGTTATATAGATATTCCCTTTTAGTATTAAAGGGATTCGCTTGAGTAAGGATGATAAAGTTTTCTTTCTGCAGTTAGAAGTATGCCGACTGGGCAAACGGATGCGCGGAATAGTTTCGGTCTTCGGACTGGCAACTTCTGGAGTAACGTCCAGTACAACCCCCAAAAAACAACCCAATGAAATATAATCACTCTAGAACCTATCCCTGCCAAAGCGAACGCAGTCAGAGTCCATCTCGCGCGCAGCCCTTTCCGCCTTCGCGCTTAGGCTACGGCGAGACGTGTGGGGCTGAGCTTCTTGCGAGCCTGAGCAGCGGTCTGCTCAAAAACTGCCGAGGCCGCAGGCCGATTCCCCGCCAATACTTCCAGAATGTATTTGTCGTATGCATACGCACGCTCGTTACGCTTTTTGAGCACGTCTTGCTCAGACCCGCAAGAACTCTCAGCGGCAACATTCGATGTTTTGCGATAGGTTCTAATAAGTGGTGGTTTTGCATTGCATCTCTATTTGCAGTCTCGGCGGTTTTCTCTGCCGATTGGAAGAGAAACACTTATCCCGGTCCGGGCCATGCGGACAACCCTTCAGACTATCCAGAGGGGATGGGGCAAGATCGAAGCCAGTGGGTAACCTATTTCGGCGCATCGCCCGTAGATTCCGACTTTCAGCTTTTTTGTATCGATATGTTTGGCGGCGGAGCGACTTACTCAAAGAACGGCAAGCTCTTTCAGCCCGTTAATATCCCAGTGGGGAGGCGAGCGATCGCAGGCGCTTTCAGCCCTCATGACGCGGATACGGGATTCTTGCTCTACGGGCCGACTCGCTGGACCAAAACCTACATGGAGGATAGCGGTTTGCATCCTCTGGATGCGTCCGTGCAAGGTAACCCCTTTGGCTTGTGGCGTACAACTGATCGGGGAGACTCGTGGCAGCAGATCTACGAGGTGCCGACTGGAAAGTACCTTGTGGGCGATCGGCCAGCGGGGAAGACTCTGGTAGCTGTCGATCCGCATCCCAGTCGTTCTGACGACATCTATCTGGCGACTTACATGGATGGCTTGATCAGAACGACGGATGGCGGCGTGAACTGGGAGTCTGTTGCCTTTCCTAACCGGTTAAGTAAGTCCATCGAGGCAGGGAAAGATGGGAGCGGCACAAAGCTGTACGTTATAGTTGGCCCAAAAATGCCCGACCACGTGGAGGGAATCGAGCCCAGATATGCGAAGACTCCCCCGACTGACTACCGCGCGAGGTGGGTGTTGAATGGCGGGCCCAGCGATAAGGTTCTCGATATTATAAAATTTCCTAGCTCGGATCAAAATGACGACGACTTGGCGTTAAACAACTTTAGCGGAACAAGCTATGTATCAGGCAGCGTTGAGGGAAAGCTCTGTCTGACTTTGGACGGGCAGGATGATTACGCCGCCATCAAGGAATTCTCATACAGCGGAACGGCTAACGACGCCGTGACTGTGGCGGCTTGGGTGCGTACTGTCGCCCAGGCCAACCAAGCGATTGTATCTTTCGATTCGAATGAATTTTGGCATCTCTCTTTGGGCAGCGCGGGAAAACCGCGGTTCGTCGTCAATTCAAGCGCGGGCCAGCAGACGCTGGTAGGAAGCTCGACTGTTAATGACGGCAAATGGCACCATGTCGCAGCGAAATTCAACCAAGGGAAGATGGAGATTTACGTGGATGGCTTTCTCGACGCGGAACTGGACGCGGGCGCAGGCCTGACCTTTGGATCGAGCGCAACTCGATTCGGATACTTGGGCACCGGTTCGGAATCCTCATCTTTCGGCGACGGTTTGATAGGACCTTCTCACTATTTCGACGGCGAACTCGATGACATACGTTTCTACGAAAAAGACGTATCCGAAACGGACATACAGCGCATGGCGCTTTTAATGTGGAACACTCGAAATATTTGCGCCCAAGGAGAGCTTTGGAGGATCGACATAGATAGTACCGGGGCGGTTTCCTCGGTGACGCAGGTGGCGGGCGATCGCCATGACATCGTGGACGTGGCCCTGTCGCCCAGCGACTCCAGCTCTGGCTTTGCAATCGCCCGAGGAAATCCTGGTTCGGGGCGTGGCGGCTTGGACCTGTATTCTTTCTCTGGCGGGGGTACTCTCGCGGCGAATCCGATTGCCGCAGCGAATCCAGGCGCAGATCAGTTGAACTATGTCTACTTTAATCCACAAGATTCGAATCATCTCGTACTGACAGCCGCTTGCGATTTGGTGGATGGATCTTTGAGATATAGTCTCGACGGTGGAGCAACCTGGCTAGGATTGAGCCGCCAGTCTGTAAATGGCAAGGTTCCAGACTTTAAGAGTTTCGCTCCCAAGCTTCATTTGGATTACCCGGACGGTTCAATCCCGACCTATGAGAAGACCGAAAATCAGGGCTCCAATGTCGCTTTTGATACCCATAACTCAAGCGGCTTATATTGGTGGATGACTATCCACGCCAAAACGCCCGGCTACAGCAGCGACAGTGGAGCAACATTTACGCCTTACGCCTATGGCGCCTCTCAGAAGCTCCCAGGGTCCATGGCCATCTCCACGCTGCCCTCTCATATCGTTCAGGCGATGGGCGAGTATGGTTTCGTGTCTACCCGCGATACGGGATTCATTTGGACCGGATCGCACGAGACTAATGACAACGACCTCGCGGTCGTGCACGAAGAGTCTCAGCTGGATTATCCGACAACTGGCCATGCTTATCACAAGCTGGCTTGGAGCGTGGCAAGCGATCCGTCGGACCCGTCGAATATAATCGGGCTTTATGCGGGTGGGCCCTATTTCGTGCGTTCGAACGATGCCGGGATGACTTGGGACCCGATACTAGATGGGCTGGGAGACACGCTGGAGCCGACTAACAAGGGACTAGTGCTTTGGCATGGTCAGAATCACTCGATTGTCTACGCGGCCGATATGAAAAGCTCAGACGGAGGCATTACTTGGACAGGGATGAGTTACCTTGGAGAACCGGTCTATCCTTTGGCGATGTCCACTTCGAATGGAGATGTGCTGGTGGGGCATCAATTGATTCCTGAAGGCAGGTCCGGGCAAGAAGCGCACGCAGGTAAGCCGGAAGAAGTCGATTCCGATTTTTGGAATATGCTTGTTTCGCTCGATGCCGGGGCGACTTGGATAACACTTCCGTCACCTGCAAAGGAGACCGTGCCAGGTTTGGTTCCGGCTACTGACTACCATGTGACGCAATTCAAAGGCGGCAGGTTTGCTCAGACGAATCCGAGCGCGGTTGCAATCGATCCAAATCCATCGAATGATCCTACTGTGGGGAGTAACAAGCTGAGGCTTCTATTAGCGGGTCGCAGTGGCGTGTACGAATACGTGGCGAGCGGTTTGGACAATGTAAGCGGCGTGACCGGCGATTGGACCGTGCGCAATGCGGGCCTTGCTTCGAGTCAGTTCTTCAATAAATTAGACCCCGTTCCGTGGATGGGCTTCGTGGCCTTCGATCCCCGAGATGGACAGCACAACATTGTTTATGCTGCCAAGACGCAAGACCCTTGGCAGCTGGGAATTTGGTTGGGCGACGAGAACGCAAACCGGAGGTCGATTGACGGTCAGCCATATCAACCTGTTTATCGTTCGCTCGATGGTGGAGTTACCTGGACCAATCTCCATAGCGCTAGCGACTCGGAGCTGCCTGGACATCATTGGCTTTGGGGAATGCAGGTGGGTCCTGATGGAAGGCTGTATAACATGTCCCATACTGGACTGTATCTCTTAGATCCCGACTCGCAGTACGTGGACCATGTCTATACGGCAGCGGAGAACTTCGCCGCAGGGGAATTGGCTGCTGATCCGCGTTGGTCGGGCGATGATGGTTTCAGCGTTGATCCCTCGGGAGCGGGTACCGTCCTGTTGAGCTCTACCGAGGATTGGAAGAAGGCAACCAATAATATGACCCTGTTCGCCAATGACCAATATTCGGCAACCATAACGTTTAGCTTTAATCGTCAAATGGGTTCCCTAAGCGGCAACCAGTCCGTTCTGGCTGTAGAGCTAAAGGACGAAGTGGATTCGTCTGGCAGCGGCCGCTTGGCGGGCCAGTTTCAGCGCCTTGCGAGCGATAGTTCGAAGTATCGGATCAACTTCGTCGATCAGAATGGCGCTGCTCTATTTCTAAGCTCCGGCGGCTTCGATGAAGCTCTCCTCGGGTTTGACGATTCGAGCGATTCGATCTCGGACAACCTCGAGCTCAAGCTTTCCGTCAGCAAGGGGGTGGACCAGTCCTCTTGGGTGG
>JBCCZW010000424.1:0-4415 GCA_039186805.1 Verrucomicrobiota bacterium | reverse complement strand
TTTGCAGATTGGGGAACGGTTGGTGATTCCGTAGGGGTGGGATGCCTTGGTTTAATCCGAATGAGGTTTTAGATGATGAGCCAAGGTTTGGCGGTAATGGCGAAGTAATTTTTGTTGAGAGATATTGGCTGCTTGGGCTTATTTTAGTCGGTTTAATGCTTACCATCGTGGGGATGAACGCATATTACGATTGGGAGGAAGGAAAGTTGGGATGGGATCGATTGGCGTGTTGGTGGCCGTTTCTTATCGGGGCCATTCTAGCGATCCGAGAGACGCTGCTCTTCTACCGCTTTGAATTCGATACAGTTAATCGAGATGTGAGAATCAGAGGCTTCGACTTATTCAGGGGACGAACTTTTAAGCGACTGAGGTATGAGGATCTGCGAATCCGAATCGAGAAGAAGACGTTCTATGAGAAGCCGATTAAACGTAGATTCGCAGTGATTGTGGACTTTGATGGAAGATCGGTCGTGTTTGGGAGGTCTGAGTCGGAGGAGGGTGCTCAAAGAGAGTCGAGGAGATTTAGAGAGTTGGTGAAGTTGAAGCGCAATCGGGATTCTGTCTAGATAGTGGATCTGTTGGGCTTTGCTAGGTTCGACGCGGCGGTCGAACCCTACCTGATGTTTGGCTTTGGTCGATGCCGGGTCGGCGCCCCGGCCTACAGATTTTAGGGTCTACTCTACTTTGAGGATGGATTTGCCTCCGGCGGCAGTGACTTTGTGGCCAGCTATTTTTCCGATTAGGTCGGCTCCTAGGGGAGAGTGAGGGGTGATGAGCATGATGGGGCCGGTTTCTGTTTCTATCTCTAGGCCGCCGTGGGCGGGGGCGATGAAGAATTGCTCGCGACCGGTGGAAGATAGCGTGGTGACGAGAGCGGAGATGGCGATAGGATCGCTGGAGGTGAATGGGCGAAGGTGCAAGCTGTTGAGGGCTGCGAGGCTTTCGCGGAGATCTTTTACGAAGTTGGCTTGGGCGCTGGCAACGTAGGAGGCTTCGAGTCCGCGGGTGTCGTATTTACCTTCTTGGCGGGATTCGTCGTCGGTGGCGGACTCGGCGGTCTCGGTGGCGACTTGGGTCGCGTGCTCTAGCTCTGCTTCGAGCTGCCGGATGATTTCTTTGAGAAGCTCTTCCTTGGTCATTGAGAAAAGGATGACCCTTAGGCGCTTTGCTTTTGGGGAGCAACCTAATTGGGTGATGCCTTAAAGCCCTTGGTGGTCGAGGTCAGTCGCTTGGAATTCGCAGGTGACGGTGGCGATTCGCTTGTTTTCTTCGAGGATATCCGACTTGAGCGTGATGTTGGCTTGGGCTTTGCGGGAGAGCATGCGCAGGCATTGCTGCCACTCTTTGTCGGAGGGAAGTTTGCAGATGGAACGGATCTCGGTAGCCTCAACGGAGGGTTCTTGGTTGAATTTCCAGTCGGCTTTGAGAAGGCGAATGTCGGGCTCGTAGTCGAGGCGGCGTAGGGCTACTTGAGCGAGCGTCCAAGCGTTGAGGGTGCCGAGCGTAGAAAGGCCTCCGTAGAAAAAGCGGTCGTTCTCCACCGTGTTCGCGAATTTGGGAACGAATAGGGTTATGGAATTTTTGGCGCATTCTTGCACCTGGCAATTCATAGCCTTGGAGAGTGGGATGCGTTGATGAAGGAATTCTTCAACGCGTTTTAGGGGCAGCTCCATAATCTATTCAAGATGCGCAAGCTGAGGGGAGAGTCCAACCAAGGATAGTAGAATTTTGAGGGTTTTTTAGGATCTGAGGCCGGGAATGGTAAAAATGTGGAATGGGGAGTGTGAAATGCTGAATGGGCGGTGGCATCGAACTCACATTCGATGATACTGATTGTGGGCTTCTTGGAGGGATAGGGCTGATCCTTCGTGCTTGGGAATGGGGCTCTTTGAGGTTCGACGTTGCGATCGAAGTCTGCCTGATGATGGGCAGTTGAGACAACAATGCGGGCTTTTTCGGAAGTCTCTCGACTTCCGCTACTGGCTGGGTCGCTTCCCTTGAAACTGCTGCTTTATTTGCGGGTGACGTGGACGATCCAGTCGCCGGGGGCGGGGGTGAGAAGGGTGGTGGAGTTTTTGGTGATCTCGGCTTCGCCTTTCCATTCGCCGGTGGTTGGATTGTACCATTTGGCGGTGCCGGATGAGAAGGGAAGTTCTAGGGTAAAGGTGGTGAAGGTTTCGCTGGCGTCGGAGAGTTTGTCGGTGTGGACGCCGTCGAAGCCGTCGGGGGCGTGGCCGCCGAATACTTCAGGGTTAGCGATGTAGGCGATGACCTCAGTTCCGGATTGGGATTTGGCGGACTTCACCTTGAGGGGGTCATTGCCGGAGAGGATGTCGTCGGGCGTCCACTTCTCGAGGGTGATGCCTGTATCCTCGAAAAACTTACGCACGTGGTGAAGGTCTTGAGCGCCTTGGCGGAGGTCGCCGGCGTGGCAGAGGTCGTAGTAGCCTTGGATGCCGGCGGAGTGTTGTTTGTGGGGGGAGGAAGTGTCCAGGCCTTGGTAGGAGGGGTAGCCTCCGGATAGGAGAGCGCCCCAGAAGAGGCGTCGGAAATAGTAGCGTGGCCAGTTGGGCTTGAGGTCGCCTTCGTTGCGGTCTTCTTCGAGAAAGATGGGCTTGCTGGCAGTGGGGCGTAGTCTGTGGATGGCAGAACCGTTGGCTTGTCCGAGGTCGCTGATAGCAGCGTAGGCGCACCATTCTTCGTCGAAGAGGTCGAAGCCGGTGAAGCGTTTTTGGTGGCAAGTGACGAGTGAGTCCCAGAGGTCGTTGCTGGCAAGGTAGGCTCCCATTTCCTTGGCGATCTTCACGGCGTTTTCGTCGCTTGTATCCAAATTGTGGGCAACGCACCAGTGGATGTTGGGGAAGGCTGAAAAACGTTCTTGGGCGTAGCGGAGCGCGAGATAGCTGACGGGGTCGCCTTCGCCGAAACGGGTGAATTCGTCGGCGTCTTCTGCGAAGGGGCAAACTTGGAGTTGGATCTCCGGGTAGCGGATGAGGGCTTGAGTGAAGCGGCGGTCGATTTCGTCCCAGTACTCGAAGTTGATGGACTTGCGTTGTCCGTCGAAAAGGCAGGCGGCGCTGTGGCGATCGTTGGGGAGCCAGACGCGGAGTTTGTTGAAGCCAGCTTGAGCGGCTTGGACGAGATAGGCTTCCCATTTGGTTTCGTCGCGGACGGGGAAGCGGTGGGCGTTGTCGCCGATTTGGAGGAACCAGCTTCCGTTTGCGTATTGAAGGTGGCGCGGGTCGCGGTCGGAGGATTTGATTTTGCCGGGGAGGGGGGAGCCGAGGGCTTGGAAATTTCCGACGCGGATGCAGCGGCCTTCTTGGTTCTTCACTTCCCATTGCCAGGTCCCTTCTTGGCTGACGTAGCAGCGCGCTTTGACGTCGCCGGTGGCGGTGACGAAGCCGCGGGTCGTTTTTACTAGGCCGCTGGGCAGAGTGTAAGAAACAATGAGGGGAAGAGGGGAGGAAACTGGGGCGGCTTCCTCAGGGTTGAAGCTGATTTCGTGGCATCCGCCGACGAGAGCGGTGCTGGTAGCTAGACTGAGTGGTTCCAGTTTCGACGTAAAATTCATGGGCAGTACTGGATATCGTACACTGCCCGAAAAACTTAGATGACTTATTCGTTTTTTTACTAATAGAGAGCGTCCAACAATTCTATTTCTTCGCCCTGATGTATGCTTTGATTTCAACACTCCGTTTCCTCGCCTCGAAATACCCTCTGGGTATGTTGGTGTCGCGATGCTCGGCACCTCAACTCGAAAGCCGGATTTTGAATTTAAAATCAGACTGCGATGACTCGAAAGCGAATTGCTGGACGCCCTCTGGGTGATCTATCGGGAGCTAGCAACTACATGATACGCTCTTCGTCGAATTCGATCATGTCGGCGAATGAGATGAGATCGCTGCGGTCTTCGATTCCCATCTTTTTCTTGGCATCGTCGAGGGCTTGGATGCCCATTTCGCTCATGCCTTTTTGGACGAGTTCGCGATTCCATTTGGCGACGCGGAGGTCTTCGGGAAAGATCTTTTCGAGGCGTTCGTCGATTTCGTCGTCGGAGCTGGAGGTGGCGACGATTTCTTGGATCTCATTTGGGTCGACTCCGAGGTGGAGGCAGAGGAAGCGGTCGAAGCCTTTTTTGAAATTGCGTTGGTAGGATTTTCCGAGCCTGTCAGCGAGGTGCAGCTTGATCTTGGCGATGAAGCGAGGGAGGTGGAGCAGGCCGCATCTATGCGGGAGATAGGGGGATGGGAGATCGTAGTGGATCACGCCGGTGTCGGGTCTGCCGTTTCGAGTCATAGGATACGCGGGTGTAGAGCGTGAGGGGGAAGTGTCAACCCTGCGGGTTGGAGGGCGGTCGGAAGTCTCTCGACTTCCGCTACTCAGGGGTCAGGGATGGGGTTGTGGCATGTTTC